>NZ_RZSU01000197.1:0-5707 GCF_003997585.1 Mesorhizobium sp. M5C.F.Cr.IN.023.01.1.1
GTTCAGGCGAAGATTCCAGGCTATCTCCGAGAAGATCTCTTGCCGATACGCGGATTTCCGACAGTGCTGCTTCCACGTCCAATTCGATCTGGGAAAGTTGGGCGCTCGCACGCGAGATGACGGCAGCGGTTTCGGCAAGGCTGCGGTTCGTGGTTCGAATCTCGGCGAGCTCCCGCGCATTGGCCAGACGAACTGCTCCAATACTGTCGTCACGCGCCAACGCTACTGCGAAATCGTCCGCTGTTGCGCCAAGGAGGTCATCTCGATGCCTTGTCCAAGCCTCGTCCCGGGCATGCCGGATGGCGGCGGCTTCATCGTCAGTTACGTCGACCGAGGCGCGAAGGGCGTCCAGCCGCGCCGAGAGCAACTCGTGATTGCCCTGGTATTCGGCAAGACGTTCGGAAAGGACCGCCCTGCTCGTCCTAAGCTCTGCTGAGCGAGTTTTCCATGCACCAACCTGCCGGGCGCTCGGAACTGAGATCTTGGCCAACGCCTGGGCATCTCCGGACCAGGGATGCAGGCGCCGGACTGCCGCCTCCCATCGAATTCCGCTCTCGTCCTCCGCCTCACGTGCCGTCTTGATTTCCCGTAGGTGTCCACTACCCCTCGCTTTAGACAAAGCCGAGGTCAGCCTTGCCCTGGCTGGTTCGGGCACGGCCCTTTCTTCCCCGACCCGCTCACGTGCCGTCTGAAGCGCATCCAGGGCTGCCGCGGCTTCGTCTCGGGCGACGCGCACACTGGTAGCGATACCGGATCGCTGCTCCACCATATTGCGAACAGCACCAACAATGGCAGCAGGCAAAAGCAGCGCGGCAGGCTCTGGCTCGGAGGACCTTCCCAGAGCGGCAAGGCAGGTCGCCACGGCGTTATCGAGTATTTGGAGGTCCGTCTTACGATTGGGCAAGTCCAAGCCCGCCGAGATATAGCGCACCTTGCGATCCGTCAGTCCGCGAACCCGCTCGGAGATGGCAAGGATCACCTCGTCCACCTCGACCGATGCGATTTTCGTCGTCACTCGCTCGACTTCATCAACGTTCGCTGACAGCCGAGTTCTCAGGCTGGCGTCCTCATCGATCATTTCGGCGACACTACCTGTCCAAGTCCTTGGCGGTGAAGCGATGTCAGGCAATTCAGCCAGCTGGGCTGTCTTACGTCGGATATCCGCGAGGATCGGGACTGCGCGTAAATACTTCGCAATGGAATCGAGCCTGGCCGACAGCACCGACCGTTCGGTGATGCTGCGATCGTATTTTTCCGTCGCGTCAAGACGATCGGCCTCAAGGGTCTCGAAGGTCGAAGCCAATGTGTCGATCGCATCCTTCCGGGACTTCAGTTCCGCAAGTCGCTTCTTGAGAAGCGCAAGTTCGGTTCCGTGTGCCTGCTTCCGATAGAGCCCGTCCGCTTCTGCCTCGAGCGCGCTCAATGTGTCACTCGCATGCCCAAGACCGGCGCTGGCCGTGAACAGGAGCTTGCCCAGGTCTCCACGCGACTCCAGTATCGACTTTCCGCCTGCTTCAAGCGTCTCGTCGTCCAACGAGAACATGGTGCCATATGCCTCCCGGGACAGACCTGCGAGATGAGCCAAAATTGCCACTTCGCTGACCGGTTGGCCCATTGCGTTCAACAACGAGTTGTTGCGCTGTTTCGTGCGTGAGAACGTATGCCCCTCTCGCCCGAATTCGAGCACGCCGCCGATGCGCATCGCGCTGTACTCATGCAGGAAATTGTAGCGGCTGCGTTCTTCAATCCCGAACAGCAAGTCCAGATAGCCGGAAAGCGCGGTCGACTTGCCGGCCTCGTTCAGCCCGAACACGATATGCAAGTCGGGCCCGGAATCCGGTTTTGGTCCGAACTCGAGCGTCCTGTCGGTGAACTTTCCATAACGAATGAGATCAAGGCGCCGGAGCCTCATTGCGCTCCACCTGTCTTGAGGCGGGCCGTGACCAGGTCAGCGCCGCTGGCAAGAACCCTGTCGAGGAATAACTCCAGCGCGGCCTCGTCCTTTCCGGCGAAGTCGCGCCCGTCGGGCGGAAGATCCGCAACCATCTTCAGGACCAGTTCCCTCGCTTCGGCACGGAAGGCTTCCGAGCTCGCATCGGCACGCATGGATTCGGCGAGTTCGAAAATCGGATCCGCGACGCCCTCGGATGTTTCCGTCCTGGGCGGAGCAAGGCCCAGCTCGAGCTTTTCCACCCATGTGTCGCCTGCCTGTTCGGCTGCCTGCTCGGCTTCGGCCAGCAGCAGATCCCTGTCGCGGATTAGCGCCCACGACAAAGGCGACGCCCCGCTCAGACCGAGACGGACCACAACATGCCGGGATCTGACGGAAGCCCGGATATCTGCGAGCGCGGATCGGATTCGTCCGACGACTTCAGACCATTCCATCGTTGCAGTTAAGTCGACGTTCACCCGCTCGAATTGCGCGACACTCGTCAGCCTTTCCTCGACCTCGACGGAACGGTCGTCTCGTATCGTGACCAGAGTGACGGATTTTTCTCCGGCTTCGTTAATGTCCCTGCCTTGCGGCATTCCTGGCATCACCACCGTGCTCGCTCCAGGATGGACTTTCCGGACGTGGATGTGCCCGAGCGCCCAATAGTCAAAACCATGGCCGTGCAAGTCAGCAACGCTGCAAGGGGCGTAGACGTCGTGACCGGGCGATCCAGCCAAACTGGTGTGCATGATGCCGACGTTGACCGCTCCTTCACGGGCAGCTGTATATTTGGCGAGCAGACTTTCTGGTGCCTTGGGGCTCGCGAAACTCAATCCATGGAATATCACGTCCAGCCCTCCGGCTGTTTGGAGCACGGACTGGGGACGGCCGCCGAAGATCGTTACCGTGTCCGGAAACACGAGTTGTTTCGATATACGCGACATTGCGTCGTGATTTCCGCGGATCTTGAAAACTTTGATGCCGGCCTGGTGAAGACGCGTCATCTGCGATGCCAGGAACCGCGCCGTTTTCATCGAAGTCTGATCGCCATCATAAAGATCGCCGGCAATGACGAGCGCATCGACGCGCTCGGCAAGGCAGAGATCCACTATTGCGACAAACGCCTGGCGACTGGCGTCTCCGACGAGTTCGGCAAGATCAGAGTTTCGCAGCGCTAGCGAACGCAACGGCGAGTCGAGATGAATATCGGCCGTATGTAGGAATCGAAATGCCATTCGGAGTCTCCAGCCACGGAGCATAAGGAGGTTTCACCGCGGCTCGACAAGAAATAACTAGGGAGTGTTGGTTGCCCAGAAAGTGCGCAATCACTTACGCTTCTTTTCGCCTCTTTCTGCGTGGCGTATAAACGCTGTGCACGATCAATAGTCGTCTGATCGTTCGTGCTCGGCATTGTTCGGTTCCTTGAAGTTTGTACGCCGCAAAGTATCGTTGATACGATCCTGCCAGCCCGGCCCATCTTGCGGGAAATGCTCCAGCACGGCTCTATCGATCCTGATCGAAACAAGTTCTCTGACATTTGGAGCAACCGACGGTTCGCGAACCGGCGCCGCCGGCTTCTTGATTGGCTTGAAGGCGGCTTCGGCGGCTGCCATCGGATTTGTGGGTCGGCGTGGAGGATTTGCCATTTGATGATCCTGACTGGTCATAATTCTTGTCGAGCGGGACTGTGCGAATGCGCACCATAACCCATGCGTAGGCCACCGAACGATGGGGCAAAAGAAAAGGTCGGACTGTTGAGCCAGCCAAGTATAAAGGCTTGAAGCCTCCAGGGGGAACGCGCCGGACGAATGGAGGGGACATCCGACGCGATGTCGATGTGGGTCAACCTAGGTGACCTTTCAATGAAATTGCTGTGGACTACTTTTGGCCGCCCCATAGAGCCAAGGATGCGACAAGTTCGAAGTGGTCGGCGGCAATGCCACGTCGGCCAGCCGTAATGCCCATGTCTCGATGACGGCAGAGGGCTACTCGTGCCGCGGATGCCAAGCAGTTTGAAAGGTGAGATGACTAGGTAGCGAATTTGCGTGCCAAAAGGTTCTCTACGGCCTTGCCGGCAAAGATCGGGAGCGGCGCTTTCAGCGCATTTGCAATCCGCTCGATTGCAGGCAAATCCACTTCAGCGACACTATCGGGTGTCGCCACTTGTCGCAGCCACGGCTTTGGGACGGACGTCTTTTTCAGCGAGACCGTCCTCGTCAAGCCCTGCGGCCACCAAGGCTTTTTGCAACGCTCCGCTGAAATCCAGGTTTGTTGCCGTGAAGATGCTGTGCATGGTTGCAGCCATATCTTGGGGGCCGGTCAAAAGCCCGCAGTCTTTTGAACCGCTTCCTCGGACGGCCATCTCAGGGAGGGAACCAAGGATGTCGGCAGCACCCTCCTACATTCTATCCATCTGGTCGGAAGCGCACGGTTCAATGCTTCGACTACTCGAAAAGAGAGGGAGAGCGCGTGCGACCCTGTCTGCGGCTAAACGGCATGCGCCACAAGCCGACATACGAATGCTCAGTCACCACCGCCAGATCGCACGCCGAAAATGATACGAATCGACTCAACGCGCTTCCGATTTTCAACGATACAAAGGCTCTGCCCCCCAACGGCGGCCGGGATCCAAACAGAGCCCGGCGCGTAAGCACCGGACGTGGCCTCTAGGGGCTGGCGTAACTCCACTCTAACAGGATAAAGGGACCTTAATAGCTGCGATGGTAGGTTTGTGGCGCGATCAACTTAGTCGGTCGGAGGGACTTTCATGAGTGATAGGTGGCTGTCAGCCGATGAGATCGCCTCGGACCTCCGGATGACCAAGGACACGGTCTACACGTGGTCACACTCGAAAGAGATGCCTGGCCACGAAGTCGGTCGCTTCTGGCAATTCAAGCGCGAGGAGGTCGACACCTGGGTGCGCGACGGCGGCGCGGCTTCGTTTTCCGACGAGCTTAGTGAGAAGGAACGCAAGCATGGCTAAGCCAAGGAGGGTAACGAAGTCGGAGGCGGTGACGACGGCCGAGGTCAATGGCGCGTCGACCGACGAGATCAACGCGATCGAGGACGGGAAGATCTTTGATTACATCACGGGCAAGCCCGTCGCAGAGAACGACAAGGAGCGTGTTCGCCAACGCATTGCCCGCGCTCTGTTCCATGAGTACGGCATTTCGGTCGACGATATGGAGCCGGACTTCAAAGTGAAGGTCGACGGCGCTAACAAGAAGATCGACATCGCGATCTTCGAGCCGGGTTCCGAGCACACGCCCAAGAACGTCCGCCGACTCGTCGTGTGCCAGAAGGAGCTGAAGCTCGGGGACAGAGGCGCATATAAAATGCGCGACCACGAGCAGGCAGCGAAGGACCTCGACGTGCTTAAAGCCGCGATGGCGGCCTGCGAGAACTGCAAGTACGGCCTTTGGACCAACGGCCTCGAGTTCTTCTTTTTCCGTGTTGAGCGCACGCGCTTCGACGTGAAGTTCAAGCCTATCGGCGACTGGCCGCTCTCCGATGAGTCCATCGGCACGCGAGACGTCGCGTCGCACGCCAGGCTGCGTCGCGCTGATCCCGAGATGCTGCGCACGGCCTTCCGGCGATGCCACAATTTCATCCATGGTAACGAGGGAATGCCGAAGGACGCGGCCTTTTGGCAGTTCCTCTATCTCATCTTTGCCAAAATGCATGACGAGCGGCAGCCGAACGACGCCCGCCGCTTCTGGGCAGGCCGCTTCGAGAAGAACGGCCAGCTCATCGACGAGCAGTTCGACCCTGCGG
>NZ_RZSU01000198.1:0-5565 GCF_003997585.1 Mesorhizobium sp. M5C.F.Cr.IN.023.01.1.1
GTCGTCGGGCCGTTCCGGTGGCGGCTGGTCGTCGGGCGGTGGCGGCGGCGGGTTTTCGGGCGGCGGCGGCTCGTCCGGTGGTGGCGGTTCTTCTGGAAGCTGGTGAGACACAACATGGCAACACGACCGATCAGCCCCGGGGATCATGACCGCATCGCCAAAGCGATCCGCGCCGCCGAATCAAAGACCGACGGCGAAATCTACTGCGTTGTGGCCTATGCCAGTGACGGCTATTTCTTTCCGGCGGCCTTTATGGCGACGCTGGCCATGCTCGTAGTCAGCCTCGCCGTCAGCTACGGGCTGGAAGCATGGTGGCTGTCGATCCGCGTGCCGCATTTCGTCATCGCGCAGCTTCTGGCGATGGTCTCGGTGCTTGTCCTGTTGTGGGCGCTGCCCGGCTTGCGCATCCACCTGGTGCCGAGGCGGCTGCGCTACCAGGCCGCGCATGCCAATGCGATAAAGCAGTTCCTCGCCCGCAACGTCCACCGCACCACGGCGCGCACCGGCGTGCTGGTGTTCGTTTCGTTTGCCGAGCACTACGCCGAAGTGATCGCCGACAGCGGCATCGACAGCCGTGTCGGCCAGGATGTCTGGGACAGCGTCGTCCGCGATCTTACCGCGCATGCCCGCGACGATCGTCTCGCCGACGGCTTCATCAAGGCGATCGAAGCGACGGGCGCGGTGCTGGCCGAGCATTTCCCGGTTTCTACCGGCGACAGCAACGAGCTGGACGACCATCTGGTCGAGATCTAAGAGCCTGCCTGCAAACGCTGCTCTGCCGGACGCCTGACGCGATTTTCTGCGCTTCCGATGCTCACGGACCCAGCGCATGACCCCGGAAACCGAGATCGGTTTCTGGAAAAGGATCATGCGCAATTGAAAGCGTTAGAGCGTCCTATGCGCGTCCAATTGGACGCGCGGCGCTCTAATGTCCGCTGCGCTTCGGCTCTCAAAAACCGCGCCATTCGCCTCGGCAGTGCGCGTTTTCAGACAGGCTCTTTCGTATCGCAGGCACGTCTATCGTCTGTGCGAAAGCTTGGGAGCCGCTCACCGGACTCTTGCAATCGGGCGATGCGGGTTTATGGTTAACCAATCATGAAGACGCTGAGTATCGACATCAGGAAAGCCGAGCCGCGCGACGCAAGCGCCATCGCCGACGTGCACCTGCTGGCCTGGCGCGGCGCCTACTCCGGCATCATCCCGCATCGCACCCTGACATCGATGATCAACCGCCGCGGCGCCGACTGGTGGGCGAACGCCATCCGGCGTGCCGCCACCGTTCTGGTCGTCGAGATCGGCGGCAAGGTCGCCGGCTACGCGACGATCGGCAAGAACCGCGCCCGCGAGCTCAAGCAGCAGGGCGAGATTTACGAACTTTACGTGCGCCCGGAATACCAGGGCATCGGGCTCGGCAGCCGGCTATTCTCGGCCGCACGGGCGCGACTGGCGGATCATGGCCTGAAAGGCATGGTGGTGTGGGCACTGGAAGACAATCAGAACGCGCTCACCTTCTATGCCGGCGCCGGCGGCCGCGATGTCGCCGAGGGCGTCGAGATCTTTGAGCAGAAGGCTCTGAAGAAGGTCGCCTTCGTCTGGGAATGACGGCTCGACACGCCTCTCGCTAACACCCCTCAGCTGCTTTCAGTACCATTCGCCGCATTGCACCATGCGCCGCTGGCCGCTATCGGTCTCCTATCAAAAGAGGGACAAAAGCCATGCGTATCGAAGCAATCGCCATCGGAAAGAACCCGCCGGAGGACATCAACGTCATTATCGAGGTGCCGATCGGCGGCGAGCCGATCAAGTACGAGATGGACAAGGAGGCCGGCACGCTGTTCGTCGACCGCTTCCTGCACACTTCGATGCGCTATCCCGGCAATTACGGCTTCGTGCCGCACACGCTGTCAGGTGACGGCGACCCGATCGACGTGCTGGTCTGCAACACGCGCGCGCTGGTGCCGGGCTGCGTCATCAATGTGCGGCCGATCGGCGTGCTGGTGATGGAGGACAATTCCGGTCTGGACGAAAAGATCATCGCGGTGCCTTCGCCCAAGCTGACGCTGCGCTACGAGAACGTCACCGAATACACGCACCTGCCCGACATCACCCGCCAGCAGGTGCAGCACTTCTTCGAGCACTACAAGGATCTCGAACCCGGCAAATGGGTCAAGATCGAGGGCTGGCACGACGCCGCCTACGCCAAGAAGATGATCGTCGAGGCGATCGAAAGGGCCAAGGCAAGCAAGTAGCCGAACGCCCGAACTTGACCGAATGGGCTGTCGCCGGTTGAGGTTGGCCGAAGCCCCTCAGCTTCGTCATCCTCGGGCGGAGCAAGGAGCGTAGCGACGCAGCGCAGACCCTGGGATCCATGCCGTGACGTCAAAGCGCCGCAACGGTGCAGAATTCTGGTCCGCTGCGCACTTCGGTTGATGTCACGGAATGGATCCCAGGGTCTGCGCTCCGCTTCGCGTCGCTCCGCCCAGGGATGACGAAGTCAGTTATCGACGCGGCCGAAATCGGGTGCGTTGCCGATAACCACGCGCTTGTCCTTGCCGCAGGCAAAGGTGCGTGCCTTCTCGTCGGCGAGTTTTCGCGCCTCATCATTGGCGGCCGGATTGCCGGTGGCCAGCACCAGGCCGACGGTGCAGCCCTCATAGTTCTCCGGCTGGGCGACCTTGGCGACGATCAGCACGTCGGTTGGTTTGTTCTCCCCCTCGGGATTGCTGATCGAGCGACGGTGGATGACCGCGAAAGGAATGGCAAGATCGCCGTTCGTCTCGATGCGCCACGCGAGTTTGGGTGCAGCCGAATTGAAGGCGATGAAACTCTCCCAGACCGCGGTCATGTCGCTGGAGGGAAAACCATAGAACAGCGATTCCCGGGCATCGTCGTAGGCGATCAGCACCGGGTAGCCGCGATAGCCCGAACAGGCAAGACTGGCCCAGTCGCCTTCGCCTTCTTGCGCCTGCGCGTAGGTCACGCAGTCCTTCTTCCAGTCGAGATCGGTGTAGGCGCTGGAAATGTCGCCGGCCTGGGCAGCTTGGCAGAGGCCGGCAAGGGCAAGCGGGATCGTCAAAAGGCTACGCATCGCGGACAACTCCGTTTCGAGGCTGCCGCACGGTATCGTTAAACGCTATTTCTTCAAGCTCGCTTCGATCAGCAGGTCGGCGTTCCGGGCCACAGACTTCGCCGGTCCGCCGGCACCGAACAACTGGCCGCTGATATAGGCACCTTCGATCAGAAGCAGCAGCCCGTCGCCCAGTGTATCGGCGTCGCCGGCACCCATTGCCGCTGCCATGGCGCGCAGGCGTCGTCGCAATTCCTGTTTGTTGGCCTCGCTCACCACGCGGGCCGGGTGGGCATGTTCGGGATATTCGACAGCCGCATTGGTCATGCCGCAGCCGCGATAGTCTGGCTTTTGCGTGCGCTTGCCGATGCGTGTCAGGAAGGCAGCGATCTGCGCGCGCGGATCGCCGGGATGGGCAGCCACCGCCTCGTCGAAGCGGGCCCAGAACTCCAGGTCGTATTGCCGGAGATAGGACGCGGCCAATTCGTCCTTGGAGGGAAAGCTGCGATAGAGGCTGGGCTTGGTGACGCCGGCACGCCGCACGATCTCGTCGACGCCGATCGCCCTGATGCCTTGTCGGTAGAACAGGTCGCGGGCAACGCGAAGGATTTTTTCGCCGGCCCGCGGAGATGCCACTTCATCCGCTTTGATCGTTGGTTCAATGTTTTTCATCTTGGATGTGCCGTGGCCTGCTTGACAATGTTACCGATCGGTACGTATCACTCGGTGCAATTGCAACGTACCGGTCAGTAACATGATAGCTCAATCCCGTCCGTTTGGCCAGCGCTACGCTTTCGTCGTGGTCGCCGTCATTTTCCTCTGCCTGCTGATCGCGGCGGGCCTGCGGTCGGCGCCGGCCGTCATGATGCTGCCGCTGGAGGAGAATTTCGGCTGGCGGCGCGATGTCGTTTCGCTCGCCGCGGCCATCGGCATCTTCCTCTACGGCCTGACCGGGCCGTTTGCTGCGGCACTGATGGAACGGATCGGGCTGCGCCGCACGCTGCTGGCGTCGCTGGTGTTGATGTCGGGCTCGACGGGGCTCAGCCTGTTGATGACCGAGCCGTGGCACCTGCTTCTCACCTGGGGCGTATTCTCCGGCGTCGGTTCCGGCGCGGTCGCCACGGTGCTCGGCGCCACCATCGTCAACCGCTGGTTCAAGACCAATCGCGGCCTCGTGATGGGACTGATGTCGGCCTCCGCCGCCACCGGCCTGCTGGTGTTCCTGCCGCTGCTCGCCGCGCTCGCCCAGTCGGGCGGCTGGAAGCCTGTCGCCATCGCCATTGCGGTCGCCACTGCCTGCCTCGTGCCGCTGGTCTGGCTGCTGGTGCCGGAGCGTCCGGCTTCGATCGGCATGGTGCGCTACGGCGCTGACGCCGACGACGTGCCGCCGGTTGCGCCGGCCTCGCAGGGCAATTTTCTCACGCACACACTCAGCACGCTGCGCCGTGCCGCCGGCACCCGCGTGTTCTGGTATCTGTTCGCCACCTTCTTCATCTGCGGCTTCACCACCAACGGACTGGTCGGCACGCACCTGATCGCGTTTTGCGGCGACATGGGTATCGGTCAGGTGCAAGCCGCCGGCCTGCTGTCGCTGATGGGCATCTTCGATCTGATCGGCACGACGCTGTCGGGTTGGCTCACCGACCGCTTTGACCCGCGCAAGCTGCTCGGCGTCTATTATGGCATCCGCGGCCTGTCGCTGATCTATCTGCCTTATTCCGGCTTCTCGTCGACCAGTCTGATCATCTTCGCCGTGCTCTACGGATTGGACTGGATCGCCACCGTGCCGCCGACGCTCAGGCTGTCGAACGAGGCGTTCGGCGACCGCAGCGGGCCGATCGTCTTCGGCTGGATCGTCGCGGGCCATCAGGTGGGTGCTGCGGCCGCCGCCTTCTTCGGCGGCACCATGCGTGAATTGCAGGGCAATTACGAGCTTGCCTTCCTCATCGCCGGCATGACGGCGATAGCCGCAGCCTGCATCTCGCTGTTGATCAACACCAGCCGTCCAGCCTTCGAGCCGGAACCGCAGGCGGCCTGAGTTGTGACGGCTGAGCGCTAAATTCCCCCCTTGGGGGGAGATGGCCGCGAAGCGGCCAGAGGGGGTCGGTCCGACCAGGCTCGGCGCCTTATCGCAGACGCAGGTGGTCGGTGCTCCACGCGAGACGACCCCTCTGTCGCCTTTGGCGACATCTCCCCCTCAAGAGACCCTCAAGAGAGATTCGCCAGTCTGTTGGTTGTAACGAAACCTTCATGGTTTCGAGATGTGCCTGAAACATTGAGGCTGGACTTTGGCGGCGACGTTCAACGCCATCCAGGAGACAGCCATGAACAAGATTTCGATGACCCGGCGCGCCTTCGTTACGTCCGTGAGCGCCGCCGGCCTCGTCGGCGTATCGGGCCTCGCGCTTCCCTATTATTCGCGCGCCAATCAGCGGCCCGCCTTCACCCATGGCATCCAGTCGGGCGATGTCGACGCAACCAGCGGCGTGGTGTGGACT
>NZ_RZSU01000199.1:0-5366 GCF_003997585.1 Mesorhizobium sp. M5C.F.Cr.IN.023.01.1.1
CGTCTTCCCTCCGTGGGGCGCAGGCAACTTCAGATGGACTCTCTCCCTGATCGGAGTAGTCACGTCATGCCGTCCACCTCGATACACAAAGCGGAATACGATCCGGAGCGCAAAGTCCTCTCGGTGTGGTTCGTGGCCAGCGGTAAATGCTACCAGTTTGAGGACGTGCCGCCGGAGACCTTCGCCGAGTTCCGAGCCGCCTTCGCCAAGGGCCGCTTCTTCAACGAACAGATCCGCAATCACTTCCGCTACCGTCTGGTTGGACCCGCGGTCGACTGAGCAGCATCAGCGGACGATCTCACTTTTGGCAGGGATGCGGCTGTTTCGTCGCGGCCGTCCGGCCAGCCTTTGCGAGGGTAAGGTCGGACATCGGAACGAAAGGCGGATTCGCGAATTCTACTGCTAGATAATCGGAATCGTCGCCCATGAGGCTCGCGACCCTCCACCTTGAAACTGCGATATACGGCGATGTATATCGCGCCGAAAGGCTCGCGCGGCTGAGGCAGCAAATGATCCGGCACATTAAGCGCACTGACGCCTCGGCTCAAAAAGTCGAGCAGGCGCTGGCTAGTTTGGCCGAAGCAAACGCACCCATGCACCGGCTCGCGCGGCATCAGTAGGGCCGCGCTCATGCGGCGCAGCATGCAGGTTTAGTTCTACAAACGCGGTTGCGTAGGGTTTCCTTGGGCACGGCGGACCGTCTGGGGACTTGGGGCGCAGGTATGAGGAAGAAGGCCCGCTGGCTTCGGTCGGCGGGTTTTTCTTCGAGGGGAGTAAAGCCGAAACGGGCCTGTTTGCTATGCCGTCTAGGCTGGTAGGCCAGCCAGACGCCAGCCATCGACGAAGGGCTCTGCAGCAGTCATATTCTTAAAGGGCAAGTTCGTCTGAAATCAGCGATTTTCCAGACTGGATTCCCTGCAAGAAATAGGCGGGCTAGGCCTCGACTGGCGTACTAACCATGAGTGACAGCGCTTCCGCGAACGACAATAAAAAGGAGACGGCATGAGCCCCAAGCCCACCGGCCACGTTCGTGGCAACGACCTGATCCTCACGCGCACGTTCCGCGCACCCATCGATGACGTCTGGACGAGCGTGACGAAGTCCGAGAACACCGCGCTCTGGTTCGGCAGTTGGGAAGGCGACGCCGGCCCGGGCAAGATCGTGCGGCTGCAACTGGTCCATGAGAAGGGCCAGCCGTGGACGAACGTGACGATCGAAGAATGCGAGGCGCCGCGCCGTCTAGTCGTCACGATGAAGGATCACTACGGCGAGTGGCGCATCGAGCTGACGTTGACGCTGACGGACGACACGACCGAGCTGCGCTTGGTGCAGCACCTGAGCGACCGGAAACTCGCGGGCGACGTAGGGCCTGGCTGGGAGTACTACCTCGACATGCTGGCCGCCGCGCGTGAAGGCAAGGCGCTGCCGTCATTTGAAGATTACTACCCGTCTCAGAAGGCACACTACCTAGAAGACGGATAGACGATCGGCACGTCGCAAGTTGGACAAAAATGTGTGTGTGGAGGCGCTGGCCAGCGTGCAGAAGCCGCCATGATACAGCCGGAGCGCCGCGCGGGCGCGACGCAGACGACCGCAGTGAACGGGCCGGCCTACAGCTAGTCCGCATGGCTATTGAAATGACGTGTCCAGCTGGCGTGTTGCCGAGCGAGGAAGCCGTATTGGGACTTTATGGCCCCTTGCCGGTTCATGAGGGCGAGGCGCTGGCCAAGGCGATCATTGAGACGGTCGAGCGGCTAACCCGATGCTCAAACGAGGCTACTCCTCGTCACTAAAACCCAACAGCGTCGCATGACGTATGTGGGTGTGTTCCCCAAGTGGAACTTTAGTAAATCCTAATGATTATCCGTGACCAGTGGGCACGCCCCCTCAGCTGCCCGCTGCAGATCGGGCTTCAACCCGATCGGGGCCCGCGCTCTCCGCCAGAGGCGCGGGCTTTTAATCGACAGCCCGTAAGACCGTGGCCGAAGAGCGGGACGACTTCAACAAGGCGTTACCGATTTTTCGGTGGAGCCCTGCCTCTACGGCTAGGGCTAGCTCACTTTTTTGTCGCGCAATTGGGAACAAGCGCCAGATAGGGAAGTTGACGTAAGGAGCTTTCCTATGGCTGACGAGCGGGATAGAGCGCCGAACAGCCCTGAAATCGTCGTTCGACGCTTGGTCAAAGAACCGGCATTACCGAAGAACAGGCCCGAAAGCTTATCTTCCTCCTCGGGCTCCATTGGGCATCGCTGCTCCGGGAAGCAAAGTCGCTAGCTGCCAAGCGGTAGGCGGGTTTTGTCAGATATATAATCGGCGCCTGGTGAACTAAGGCGTCTCGCCCGCCGTGCCGAAAGGTGCGGCCGGCTTTTTTGTTGTCCGAGATGTCCTGAATTCGTATTATTTCACAGAATGTTTTAGCCGGAGGGGGTGGTATGCCGATTTATCGCAAGGCTAAAGAATTTGGCGTCTTCAGTGCATCCGAAGTAGCTTTGCTGGGCCGTGTGTTCGACCGACTCAAAATTGAGAGCGAATCCGAACATAGGCGCGAAGTACTCGCCTCCCGGATCCTTGAAAATTATACGGCTGGTTTCACTGACGAGGACGAACTCGTCTCAGCGTCAAAACTGCCGTTGGGGTCGATAGATGCAACGCAAATAGGCCCTGCTTTTTCGACCCTCGCTGGAACATAGGTTTAAGCCGGAAGTTCGGGACGTGCAGCAAGGTCTTGGTTCCCTCTCAAGATTGCTGCCCCGGATGGTTCGCTCGCTCAAGCCAGAAGATTGCTGACGGCTGGTCCGCAAAATGTTCTCCTTGGAACCTCCAGGGCACGGACCCGTTTTTTGCTCATAACCGACGGGAAGGAGCAAATCATGACGAACCAGGACCCCGACATTCGTGAGACCCACGATCTCATCGCCAGCGATATGGTCATCGGCACCAATGTCTATGACGTCCAGGGAAACCACATCGGGCAGGTCGAAAGGTTGATCCTTGAGAAGAGAGGCGGCAGGGTGTCTTATGCCGTTCTCAGCTTTGGCGGATTTCTTGGAATTGGCGACGATTACTACCCGTTGCCGTGGCAGAAGCTCGACTATGACGAGAGCCTTGGAGGCTTCCGCATTGACATCACGAAGGAACAAGTCGAAGGCGCTCCGCGCTATGCTCGCGACCAGGATTTCGACTGGGATGCCGAGAGTGGCCGCCGCGTTTACGACTACTACGGCGTCCGGCCGTACTGGGTGTAGCTAAACCCTTTAGCAGTGCTCGCCGGAGAGCGGGGGCAACACGGCCAGGTTTTCCGGCCGCGGCACGCAGACAAGGCTGAGGGCGATGCTCCGATCAGCCCGCGTCCTCCCTCCGTGAGGCGGGGGCTTTGCGTTACTAGGGCGCGGACTCATTAACACGCAACCATACCTTGATTGACGCAAGCTGGACGAATGCGAGATAGTTGGCCGCAAGCCTGTCGCAGCGTGTCGCAACGCGACGATAATGCTTGATCTTGTTGAAGAACCGCTCGACCAAGTTGCGGGCACGGTAGAGATAAGGGCTGAAGCAAATCAGCTCGTTGCGATTGCGTCGCGGAGGGATATTGGCCCACGCGCCCTTCGCGGCGGCATAGGCCCTGATCCAGTCAGCGTCATAGCCCCGGTCTGCCAACAGCATCGCCCCCGATTTCAGACGGGACAGGAGCTTACCTACAAGTCGATTGTCGTGCGACTCACCTGTCGTCAACGCGAGCCGTACAGGCGGGCCGTTCGTATCGACCACTGCATGAATCTTGCTGGTCAGCCCGCCGCGAGACCGGCCCATGGATTGACTCCAGTTGCGGGGCACGCAAGCGGCGTGCCCCACGCGGCTTATTCGGCAGGAACGGCTTGATGGCCGACCATTCAAGATCGGTGAGTTCGTTGCGCATGTTTCGAGACTCCAGATTGGGAGCTCTGAATCACACGCCGGGCGATTTATGCTAATCTCGCGAGCCGTCAATCGGACTCCGAGTGATAGCAATGTTGGAAACGGACAAGGTGTTCACTGGCTCGATTCCGGAAAACTACGACCGCCATATGGTGCCGTTGATTTTCGAGCCGTTCGCCGCAGATCTTGCACAACGAGCAGCGTCCTTGTCGCCAAGCGCCGTTCTGGAAACTGCTGCAGGCACCGGGGTTGTCACCCGCGCACTGGCACCAAAACTGTCCCCCGTTGCAAGCTATATCGTAACTGATCTCAACCAGCCGATGCTCGACTATGCTGCTTCGCGACAAAATCCCGACATTCGCATCAAATGGAGCAAGGCGGATGCTCTGGCGCTACCGTTTGAGGATGCGGCCTTCGATCTCGTTTTATGTCAGTTCGGCGCGATGTTCTTTCCCGACCGCTCATCTGCCTACCGCGAAGCAAAGCGAGTCTTGAAGCCCGGAGGACATTTTTTAATCAGCGTATGGGATCGCATCGAGGAGAATGTATTTGCGGATGATGTGACGAATGCTCTCGCAAAGATTTTCCCGAACGATCCGCCGCGCTTTCTGGCACGCACGCCGCACGGCTACCACGATACGGCTCTGATCCGTAGGGAGCTGGAGGACGCAGGTTTCTCCCGTGTGGTGATCGAGACGAGAGCCGAACAAAGCCGTGCATCCTCGCCGCGCCTTCCGGCTGTTGCTTATTGTCAAGGAACTCTCCTTCGCAACGAAATTGAGGCCAGAGACGCAGGGAAACTTGAAGCTGCAACCGACTACGCCGCATCCGTGATTGCAGAGAGACATGGCAGCGGCGAGGTTGCTGCTAAAATTCAGGCACACGTAATCATAGCGGTGGTCTAGGTGTTGGATCAGTTCCAGCACTTCGCGACCTTCCGCTGCTATGCAGCAAATGCGTCGCTTTTGGAGTGAAACGGACACGAACCGAATTTATGAGTACGCGCCCTAGGTTTAGCCTTTCGACCGTGGCAATGATCGCCTTGGCAAGTGCTTCGGCTTCGTGGATTGGCTCCGGCCCATAGAGCCCCAACACCGCTTGCTCGCTTGGCAGCACGCCAGCCGGGCAGGTTTCTTCGATCGCCATCCGCACGAGCTCTAGCGCGGCTCGGCAGTCGCTCGCTTCCATGTCGCCATAACCTTCCAAACATGCATTTTGTCTAAAATGATCCGGAACTGAATCCGATTTGGCGGCTTGAGTCCGCGTCAGTGGCGTGGGGTCCAGTATGAGTAGCAGTTCCGGCGATGGCCGGTTGCAGTTCATGGAACCGCTCATGCCAACCCTGGTCGACAAGCCTCCGGAAGGCGATGCCTGATCCATGAGGTCAAGTTCGACGGCTACCGCTCACAGATCATCATTGACGAGGCCGGAGTTCGTGTCTTTACGCGCAA
>NZ_RZSU01000019.1:0-84897 GCF_003997585.1 Mesorhizobium sp. M5C.F.Cr.IN.023.01.1.1
TCAGGGCACAGACGGCATCCGCGGTGACACTGGCGACGACGTCCTCGATGGCGGCGCTGGCTCCGACGACATGCGGGGTGGTGCTGGCGACGACATTCTCAATGGCGGGGCCGGCCGCGATCGGCTGGCCGGCGACGCGGGCAGGGATGTTTTCTTGTTCGACGCACTTGGGCCGGCGAACTACGACAGGATAGAAGACTTCAATGCGCTCGACGATGTGTTCTGGCTGGACAGCTCCGCATTCGCCGGGCTGTCGGCCGGCTCGCTTTTCGCTGCGGTTTTCGTCGTCGGCAAGCACGCCATCGATGACAGCGACCACATCATTTACGACAGGGAGAGCGGCGATCTGCTGTTCGATGTGGACGGGGCAGGAGGAGCCGCGGCTGTCAAGTTTGCCGCGGTGGACCCGGGCACATTCCTCACAGTGGACGACTTCTTCGTGGTATAGGCGCGCACGGGTGGGTCGCAGTTACATAGACCGGGCGTGATCGCGCCCATGCGCAGGATTTCCCTCCCGATTGCGCAGTAGGCGGCGTCCGAGCTCATCCGAGCCCTTCATGACCCGACTGGCTGGTGTCTGCAACGGGGCGCACGTCGGACCTAAATGTTACCAGGACGATACTGGCAGCTTCTGTCGTCGCCATGAGGTTAGCGGACATTTGGTCGCCAGATGGCGGATGGCTGGTTCGCCGCGAAGCAGACATGCCAGGACCGTGGTCCTTGACCGTCTCGTTCGCTCATGACCCATGTGAGACATGCGCCGTTCAGAAATTGGCAGCGGAAATTGAGCGCCGCCCCTCTATTTGCTCGTCGCCATTTGCTGTTTTGATGGCCTAATCTGATTGCGAAGATTGGCGTGGTCCCGAGCCATGGAGGCAAGTTTCATGAGCGATGCAACTTCGCAGACCGTCTGTTTCTATAATCGTCATGCCATCTCATGCGAAATCGTCCTTACGAGACTACACGCAAGCCGTGGCCATCTCGACGGCTTACGTCCTGAAGAGCTATTTCCCCATGACCAAGATCATTATGGCGGCCTCGCCGCTACAGATGAATTGGCGCGAGGAGCGCAGGTTAGCAATGGATCGCGCGTCGCCGATTTCTGGGCGGGACTTGGCGGCAGCCGAAAGCGAGCAGGTTATGTCAGCTTTTAGGAAACCACGTAGCTAATCTTGACGACCGACTTTTAGGCGCAAAGCAGCCGGCCATGCCCGTTTGACCTAAACTGCAGGCGAAGGCGATTTCAGAGGCCGAGCCTCACATTGCCGAACGCGGCCTCCCCTACGCCGTCACCGTCGGCTGCGTATTCACCTCCAGCGCCTCTTCCGCGTCATCCTCCTCGCCAAGCACCTCCCCCTTCACCGCTAGCGCCCGCCCGATCCAGATCGGGTCGACCAGATGGTCGCGCTTGGGGTTGGTGGTGTTCGGGTGGATGAGGATGCTCAGGCCGCCGTGGTTCAGCATCAGCCACGGAACGAGCGACGCGAAAATCGTTGGCGAACGAGACCTGGTACATGGCCTGCTGATGCGGACCGACCGGCTCGTCGCGCCAATTGCCCAGGCGCACGCGGAAACGCTCGCCGATGCGCAGGCGCAGCCATTCGGCATGCTGCCGCTCGGTCGGACCGTCGTAGTAGATATGGGCGTGATAGCTGGCAATCTCCGCGATCGGCCTTGGATCGAGCGGCTTTGGACTCTCGTTCACCTCGATGCTCCCCTTCGATGATTGCAGCGCCCGGCTCGCTTTGGTTTAACGCAATTCCGGACGGAAAACCGCTCACACGTTTCCTGGGGTCCACCGGCCGGCAATTTCGACGCGGATATCCGCCTTCTCGGTGGTGAAGACGGACCCTAGTCACCCACGCGCGTCAGCGTGCCGAGATGATTGCCGTCGAGAAACTCGATCGTCACGGCCGACGCCTTGCCGTCGGGGCCGAGGACAAAGCTCACGGCGGACGGCGCGTCCGGCGTCTCGGCGTCCGGATAGGTCAGGAACATGTCGCGGTCGAAATGCTCCAGCGAATACGACCGGGCGCCGCCCGGCCCGACCTTGAGCACAAGGCCGTCTCCCTCACTCGACACAACCGCATCGCCGATGAAATCGTTGAAATAACGGCCTTTATAGACGCCAGCCGGCCCGGCCGGGCTTGCCGGAGACGGCGGCGTGGCATAGGTGGCCTTGGCGGCGGCGACAGACGGGCCGAACAGGCCCGCATAGATGTCGTCCCATGCCTTGACCCAATCCTTCTCGACCGTTCCATCAAAGACGAGATCGGCGAAGCTGTCGGACAGCCCTTCCGGCACGCCTGTCGAAAAGGCGTTGGCGACGATCACGATGCCAAGCTTCTCCTCCGGGAAGAGCGTCACCAGGGTGCGCGCGCCGACGCTGAACGCGCCGGCATGACCCCAGCTCAGACCATGCCGGCCGAATTCGACATTCCAGCCGAGGCCGTAGAAGGACTCGCCGCCTGAGACGGGGTTCTTGCCGCGCGCCATCAGCGGAACATGCGTCTGGTCCAGCGCGTCGACTTTAATGAGTGTCTCGCCGGCATAGACCCCATTGCCGAGTACGAGGCGAACCCATTGCGTGAGATCGCGTGCCGTGGAACTCACGCCGCCCGCGGGCGCCTGCGCATCCGGGTCGCGCTTTATCTTTGCGGCCCAGACGCCATCGACCTTGACGTGCAGCGCGGCGCGATTGACGTGCTTGAGGAAATCCGCATAACGCGAACTGGTCGAGGTCATCCCAAGCGGACGGTAGAGCTTCTCCTCGGCAATTTCCTCCCAAAGCTTGCCCGTCGGCTTCGCAGCCGCGACGGCACCCTCGGTCAGTCCGAAATTGCTGTATGAGTAG
Organism: Mesorhizobium sp. M5C.F.Cr.IN.023.01.1.1; assembly: GCF_003997585.1. Lineage (NCBI taxonomy): Bacteria > Pseudomonadati > Pseudomonadota > Alphaproteobacteria > Hyphomicrobiales > Phyllobacteriaceae > Mesorhizobium > Mesorhizobium sp. M5C.F.Cr.IN.023.01.1.1. The sequence goes on from NZ_RZSU01000019.1 coordinate 2,855, forward strand.
CCGGCACGAAAGCTCGACGATGGCGACACGAACCGCAGACGGCGCAGGATCTCGGCGCGGTCATAGCCAATGTCCTCGAGGTCGTCTCCGGCGGTGCCGGGAAGTCCGCTGCGGTGCGAAAACAGGTCGCGAACCGTGAGTTCGCTGGTCGGATAGGGCTCGGAAAGCCGGAAGGCCGGAAGGCCGGATCGAGATCGGCGATTTTCGTATCCCAGGAAACAATCTCGTCGCTGACCAGTGCCGCCACTATCGTTGCTGAGACCGGCTTGGAGAGCGAGGCGATCTGGAACACCGTGTCGGCATCGACGGCCTCCGGTTTGCCGGCCTCGCGATGTCCGAAACCCCTAAGGAAGACCGCCTTGTCGTCATGGACCACCCCGATGGCGAGACCAGGCACCCCGCCATCCGCGACGACGCCTTTAGCGAGTGCCTCGAGCTTCGACAGGGCTGCCGCGAACCGGTCAGGCGTAATGGTGTCGGTCGACGCCGCATGCGGCGAAAGCACCATGACGGCGATGAAGGCCCGCATCCCCCAACGGCGGAAATTCCGACCCAGGCCCACGCTCGAGCTCCCCCTGCAACCACTGGCCATACTACAGGCCGACGCAGGAAAGGCCAACCCTCGCCTGGGCGGCTAGAGCAAAGTCCCCTGCGCGACGCCAAGCGGCCGTCCCTTGGAACCAGCCGGTCAACGGTATCGAACCGACCAACGCTCAGCGGCGACGACCGTCATGAAGAACCCGATCGACAACAGCGATGAGAGCACGATGGCGGCGTAGAGCCGGTCGGACTGATAGTTGAAGGTCGCCTGGATGATCAGCGCGCCGAGACCTTTGTCGGAGCCGATCCATTCGCCAACGATTGCGCCGATCACCGCGGTCGCCGAGGCGATCCGCAACGAGGCAAAAAGCATTGGCAGCGCGCGCGGCAGGCGCAGGCGCCAGAATATTTCCCAGCGCGTCGCCGACAGCACGCGGAAGAGCTCGTGCTCGCTCGGGCTCGCGGATTCCAGCCCCCGGATCATGTTGATGAGCGTTGGGAAGAAACAGATCACTGCAGCGATCACGATCTTGGGCAGCATGCCGAGGCCAAAGATGAGGATGACGACCGGCGCCAGCGCAAGCACCGGGATCGTATTAAAGAACAGCACGACCGGAAAATAGGCTGCCTGAAGCGTACGGCTGTGCACGAAGACGATCGCCAGCAGCACTGCGGCGAGGTTGCCGAGGACGAAGCCGGAGAGCGCCTCGATGGCCGTCGGCCAGAGGTTCGACAGGAGAAGCGATCCGTTCCTGGCAAACACGCCCGCTATCGCGGTCGGCGTCGGAACGATGTATGCCGGCACGCCGGCGAGCGGCAGCAGGAATTGCCATGCGAGAATGAGCGAGCCGGCGCCGAGGATCGGCAGCACGGTCTGTGCGAACGGCGAAAGCGCGCCCCGGTTCACGAGGCCGCCCCAAGGGCGGAGCGCATCCTGGCCATCGCCGCGACGATTGCCGGATCCTCGCGCGAGCATCTGTTGTCCGGCCCCTTCAGCGGACGAAGGTCGTGGTCGGCGACGATCCGTCCGGGATGGGCCGCAAGCACGATTACGCGCTGCCCGAGAAAGACGGCTTCGGCAATGGAATGCGTGACGAACAGCACGGTCGTTCCGGTCCGCCGCCAAAGGTTCAGCAGTTCGTCGTTGAGGCGATCGCGGGTGATCTCGTCAAGAGCGCCAAAAGGTTCGTCCATCAGAAGCAGACGTGGCTCGCCAAGCAGCGCCCGGGCGATCGCCAGCCTTTGGCGCTGTCCGCCGGAAAGCTGATGCGGCAGGCGCTCACCGAGCGCCGACAGGCCGACGAGTTCGAGCAGCTCGTCGGCTCGGTCGTCTATCATGCGCGACAGGCTGCGGCGGCCCACCTGGATCGGCAGCCGCACATTCTCGCGCGCAGTGCGCCACGGCAAAAGGGTCGAGTCCTGGAAGACGAAGCCCACGCCGCGGCCGGAGCGCACCGCCGACGGCGTTTCGCCCATCACGCGTATCGTGCCCGCGAGTGGCGCCAGCAGATCGGCGACAACCCGCAGAAACGTCGACTTTCCGCACCCCGAAGGCCCGAGGATCGACAGGAACGTCCCGGCCTCGACTGTCAGTTCGAGACCGGAGATCACCGTCACGGGCGAGTGCCGGCCGGGATAGCCGACGTCGAGCCCGGAGGTTTCGATGGCCGGCGCGGCCATCAAGAGGCAGGCGCGCCGAGCTTCGGCCGTTCAGCCGCACTGAGTTCGAGAATCTCAGTCGTATAGACGTCCTCGGCCTTCGGCCTGCCGTTCGGATACTGGCCAATCTGGTCAAGCAGCGCGATCTGGCTCTCGATCGAGGCAGGATCGAAGGTGCCCCATCCATCCTTTTTCGTGTTGTCGTCGAACGACAGTTTCAGCACCAGGGGGATCGTCTTCTTTTCCCAGCCTGCGTCGATCTCGGGATAGGCAGCGACGAGCTTGTCGACCGCCTGTTCGGGATTGGCATGGACCCAGCCCCACCCCTTGGCAACCGCGCCGATGAATTTCGCCAGGGTCTCGGAATCGGATTCGATGGCGCTGTCGGTCGCGAAGTAGACGTCGGCATAGGACGCCAGGCCCAGCTCCGACAACAGAAGATCGATGCGATCATCGCCGACGACGCTGAGCGCCTGCGTGTTGGTGATCCAGCCGCCGATCGCATCGACGTCGCCACGAACGAGTGGCGCCTTGTCGAACCCGACATTGACGATGGTGACCTCGGAAGGGTCGATCTTGTTCTTCGCGAGCATCGCGTCGATGGCGAAGCGCGCGGTCGGCTGCGTGCCGATCCGCATGCCCTTCAGATCCGCCACCGACCGGATCGGCTTCGCCGGTTTCGACGTCAGCGCATAAGGCCCGGTGCGATAGCCGCAGGCGATAATCTTTATCGGAACGCCGCTCGCCCGCGCGGCATAGAGTTGAGGCGATTCGGAAAATTGGCCGAGCTGAGCGGCACCGGACACCACCGGCGGCACGGTGGCGGCGTTCGGTCCGCCGGGGCTGAACTCGACTTCGAGCCCAGCCTCTTTGAAGTAGCCATTGGCGACGGCTGCGACGTCGCCGATCTGGCCATTCGACATCAGCCAGTCATACTGGACGACGAGCTTGGCGGCTGCCGAGGCGCTGGCGCCAAACAGCTGAAGTCCCGGCCCGAAAGCCGCCAGGCCGGCGGCGCCGGCCTTCAGGATCGATCTGCGATTCCACTGCGATGTGTTCCCACTCATCTTCTTGCTCCTTTGTTGGACTTGTTTGCATGCGGCGCGGCCCTTCTGCGAGGCCGTCGCGATCGGATCACACTTGCGTGTCGTGATAGTCGCCCGGTCCCGCGCCGGTCCAGGCGTAGAGCTCCCACAGTGTCCCATCCGGGTCGTGGAAGTAGGCGCAGCGCGCGTTCCAGACATAGTCGCCGGGCGGCCCGACGAACGGCACTCCCTTGTCCGACAGTTCGGCATAGAGCCGGTCGACCTCGCCGGCGCTTTCGAGTTCCATGGCGACACATGCCTTGTGCGCCTGCTTCGGTGAGCGGACATTCGAGACGCCGCAGTGGCGATTGATGTGATCCAGTTCCCATGCGGCGAGCGTCACACGCTCGGAATAAAAATCGACAAAGCCCTCGGCCCGGCGTCTGATCCGGTAGCCGAGCTTCTGCGTGTAGAAGTCGATGGTGCGATCGATATCCTCGACAAGCAGGCAGATATCGGTGATTGCCTTGGTCTGGCCGAGCGACATGGTCATTTGCCTCGATTGATCGCAGTGAGTTCGACCCCTACGCGCGATGCCGCGCCATCGATGTGCCGGCGCATCGCCTCGCCGGCAGCCTGCGGATCATGCGCGGCGAGCGCGTCGTAGATTCGCACGTGCTCGGCGACGTTGACCTCGACCAGGTCGTGGAGCGGATTGGTGAGGCGGGCATAGTGGATCGACTGGCGGATCTGCTCGCAGACGAAGGAAATGAAGGTGTAGATGTAGCCGTTGCCGGTGGCCCGGGCGATCGCCCGATGGAAAAGCAGATCGGCCTCGATGCTGCCATCCTCCCAGCGCTCCTCGCCACCCATGCGGTCCAGCGCAGCCTTGATTGCGTCAAGATCATCGGATGCGCAGCGCGCTGCGGCCAGCGTGGCGGATTCGGTCTCCAGAATGCTGCGCAGCTCGAACAGCTGCTCCATGTTGCGCTGGTCTTTCAGCGCTTCGCGGTCGATCCGGATGGCTGTCCGCTGTTCCGGCGCCATGACGAATGCGCCTACGCCCTGACGCGCCTCGATCATGCCATCGGCGCGAAGCTGCGCGATCGCTTCCCTGACAACATTGCGGCTGACGCCGAACTTGTCGGCGAGCTGGCTTTCGGTGGGAAGCCGGGCTCCCGGAATGATATCGCCGCCCTCGATCTCGCGGCTCAGATGCGAAGCGACGCGATGCGGAAGCGCCTCCACGCTGCCTATGATGGATGAACGCTGCTTCATGCGGCTTCCCCTACAAATCGCCCGGATCAGGCATGAGACATGTCGGATTGAACAGGCCTGCCGGATCGAAAGCTGCTTTGATCGCAGTATGAAGCTGCCGCTCGCGCTGCGACAGGCCGGCCCAGAACACGTGACTGCGGCTGCGACCGACGCCATGCTCGGCACTGAACGAGCCGCCGAGCGCGCCGACCAGTTCATAGAGTCTGGTCAAGACCGCCTGACCTATGATCCTCGCTTCGCCGGGGTCGCAATCGATGGGAGGCAGCACGTTGAAATGGATGTTGCCGTCGCCAGCGTGGCCATAGGTCAGGGATGTCCAGCCTGGCCACTCGCGCACGATGCACGCGCGTGCTTGCTCGATCAGTTTCGGCACCTGGCTGAGGCGAACCGAGAGGTCGGTGCGGACATGAAAGCCGCGCCGCGCCTGCCCCTCGACCAGGCCCTCACGGATGGCCCAGAATGTGGCGGCCTGGGAGCGGCTTTGCGCGACGGCGCCGTCCTTGATCAGGTCGCTCTCAAGGGCGCGCGCCAGCATCGTTTCAAGAAGTCCGCCGGCATCTATCCCTGGCCCACAGGCGAGTTCGACGATCGCATGAACCGGACATGCCTGCGTCAACGGCGAGCGCAGCTTCGGATCGATGAGGTGGGCCAGCGGCAGGCACTCCTCGCCGATGACCTCAAACGCGCTGAGAAGGTCGGAGCAGAGATGCCTCGCCATCCGGAAAAGCTCGCACGCCTGGCGGAAGCTGCCCAGTCCGACATAGGCAGTCTCGACCTGCGTCGGCCGGGGCGAGAGCCTTACTTCGACGCCCGTGACGACCCCGAGCGTTCCTTCCGAGCCGATCATCAATTGCTTCAGGCTGTAGCCGCGATTGTCCTTGCGCAGCCCAATCATGCCGTTCGACAGTGTGCCGTCCGGGAGGACCGTCTCAAGCCCGAGCACCAGGTCACGCGTCATGCCGTAGCGCAGCACATTGATGCCGCCGGCATTGGTCGCGACATTGCCGCCGATCGTGCACGATCCCTGCGCACCAAGCGCGAGAGGGAAGGTCATGTCGGATGCTTCAGCGGCGTCCTTGACGTCCTGCAGCACGGCACCGGCGTCGGCTTGCAGCGTGAAGTCGAGCGGATCGACGCAACGTATCCGGTTGAGACGCTCAAGCGACAGCACTGCGTAGTCCGAACTGTCGGGAATGGCGCCGCCGGCAAGTCCGGTATTGCCGCCTTGCACGACGATGGCGACACCGCTTTGCGAGCACCATCTCACAAACGCCTGGACATCTTCCACGGATCCTGGACGCATGATGAAGCGGGCACTTCCGCGCCTGTCGCGGCTCCAATCGATGAGGTAGCGCTCTGCCAGCGGCGACTGTCCGTCAATCAGCGCGTCAGCCGCCAACTGCGCAGGCAGCTCAGCAATTGCGCCGGAAGCTTCGCGTTGAAGAGATGGATGAACAGGAGGCATGGGTCCGATCATACGGTCATCCTACAACTTGGCAAGTCCATTCTCTCGGTTGCCGTCATCACTTCGGCGCCGAACTCCGCGGCCCACCCCGCAATCCACGCCCGCGCCTGAACTGTTCCCCTCGAAAAATGCTACTTTATAGCCGGCCGGAGCCGATGCTTAATATGGTCGCGTGGAATTGAAGCTGGGGCAGTTACGATCTGCTCCAGGGTCCACCTGCCCCCAGAATGGATGCCGGCCTCCTTCGAATAAGTATTGTGTCGAATACCTTTCGCTGATTAGCTGTCTTGCATAAGTCCGGGTCAAGATTGGCAAATGTTGTCCGGGGAGGACCGCGATGCCGGTGCTTGAGGTTCGCCACGTTTCCAAGAATTTCGGGGCCATCCAGGCCCTGACTGACGTCAGCTTCCAGGTGGAGCGAGGCGAAGTCGTGGGTCTGATGGGAGACAACGGCGCCGGCAAGTCCACCGTGGTCAAGACCGTGGCTGGGAATTTCCCGCCGAGCGACGGCGAGATTGTCGTGGACGGCGAGGTTTGCCATTTCCATAAACCCGTCCAGGCCCGCGCCAAGGGGATCGAAGTCGTTTATCAAGATCTGGCGCTCGCCGATAATCTGACGGCGGCGCAGAACGTCTTCCTGGGCCGCGAGATCAAGAAGGGCTTCTGGCCAATCAGGGTGCTTGACAAGCAGGCGATGATCGACCGCTCGGCAGCGCTGTTCAAGGAACTCAAATCGGAAACCAGGCCGCGGGATCTGGTCAAGAAGATGTCCGGTGGGCAGCGCCAGGCGGTAGCCATCGCCCGGACCCGGCTTTCAAACGCCAAGCTGGTGTTGATGGACGAGCCGACCGCCGCCATCTCCGTACGCCAGGTGGCCGAAGTGCTCGAATTGATCCGGCGCCTCAAGGCGCAAGGCGTCGGCGTCATGCTGATCAGCCACCGCATGCCTGACGTTTTTGCCGTCGCGGACCGCATCATCGTGCTCAGGCGAGGTTCGAAGGTTGCCGACAAGGACACCGGCAACACATCGCCCGAGGAAATCACTGGACTGATAACGGGGGCCATCCGTGGCGAATAGTGTTCAGGAATCGGCCGGGAATGCCGGCCAGCCGGCCATGTCGGACTTCGTCCCGACCAAGGAAAAGACAGCTTTCCAACGCGTGATTTCAAGTCAGCCCTTCTGGGTGACGATCGCGCTGATCGCGCTCGTCATTTTGATGACGGCGATGGAGCCGAGCTTCGGCACCTCCGAAAACGTCGCCAATGTGACGCGCAATTTCGCACCTTTCGGCATCATGGCCCTCGGCATGACGGTTGTGATCATCACCGGTGGCATCGATCTGTCGGTCGGCTCGATCATGGGCCTCGTGGTCATCGTCGCCGGCCTGTTCCTCACTTGGCATTATCCCTGGTATGTCGCCTTCGCCATGGGCCTTTCCTCCGGTCTGGCCTGCGGCGCGGTCAATGGATTCTTTGTCGCCTACGTCGGAATGCCGTCCTTTGTGGTCACCCTCGGCATGTTGTCCGTCGCGCGGTCGCTGGCGGTGGTGTTCTCGGCCAACCAGATGCTTTACCAGTTCGGGCCCGATGCTCCGATCGTGAAGGCGATCGGTCAGGCGAAATGGCCGCGGCATGGACCCGAGGACTGGGCACCGCACTGGATACCGGAACTGTCGTCGCAGTTCTGGACCATGGTGATCCTGGCGCTGATTGTCGGCTTCGTGTTCAATTTCACTGCCTGGGCCCGGCATCTGTTCGCCATCGGCGGCAATGAGGAGGCGGCACGGCTCACCGGCGTTCCGGTCGACTGGATTAAATTCCAGGCCTACCTTTTCTCGGCCTTCACCGCCTCGGTCGCCTCGCTCCTGCTCCTCGGCTACAACGGCTCGGCCATCAATGCGATGGGCCAAGGCTATGAGCTGCGCGTCATTGCGGCGACAGTCATTGGCGGCGCCAGCCTCATGGGCGGCGCCGGCACGGCCTTCGGTGCGATCATCGGTTCGGCGTTCCTCGAGGTGATCAGGAATGCGCTGCTGATGGCCGGCATCGATTCAAACTGGCAGGGTGCCTTCGTCGGCGCCTTCATCGTTCTTGCGGTTCTTTTGGGCATGCAAACCGGCGGCAAATCGATCCTCGCCGCGTCGCTGGCAGCCTTGATGCCCAAAAAAAGCCGCTAGAAACCCGCCGGCGGGAGGCCTGCGGGACATCACACCAAGGAGGAGAACATCACATGAAAAAACATCTGCTGACGGCGGCCGTCGCGCTTGGCGCAATGGTGCTCGCCGTTTCCGGTGCCGAGGCGAAATACACCTTCGCCCTGGTGCCGAAGAACATGAACAATCCTTTCTTCGATCAGGCACGCGACGGCTGCAAGAAGGCCGAAGCCGAATCGAATGGTGCCTTGGAGTGCATGTATATCGGCCCCGGCGAGCATGGCGGCGGCGACGAGCAGGTACAGATCGTGCAGGATCTCGTGGCCAAGAAGGTGGACGGCATCGCCGTGTCGCCATCGAACGCCGCGGCGATGGCGGTTGCGCTGCAGGCCGCCAAGGACGCGGGCATCCCGGTCCTCACCTGGGACTCCGACCTCCTGCCCGAGAACAAGGATCTGCGCGTCGCCTATATCGGCACGCACAATTATGAGATCGGCACGAACCTCGCCAAGCTTGCAATGCAGATCAAGCCCAAAGGCGGCACGATCTGTATCCAGTCGGGTGGCGCGGCGGCGGCCAACCACAATGAGCGCATGCAAGGCATTCGCGACACGCTCTCGGGGACCAAATCGGCTGCCTCACCCGGCGACCGTCTGACCGGACAGAACGGCTGGACCGAAATCGATGGCTGCCCACTCTACACCGACGATGACTTCCCGCGCTCGGTGCAGCAGTTCGAGGACATCATGGCGAAAAACCCGAACCTCGACGCGTTCATCCCAACCGGCGGCTTCCCGCAGTTCATCCCCGATGCCAACCGCGCCGCGGTCGGACCGTACAAGGACAAGATCGCCTCGAAGGCCCTGGCGCTGGTCGTCGCCGACACGCTTCCCGTGCAGATCGACCAGATGAAGGAAGGGTTCTCGCTTGGCCAGGTCGGCCAGCGGCCGTTCGAAATGGGCTACAAGACGATGATGGCACTGAAGGACATGAAGGACGGCAAGGCTCCGCCGGCCGATCCAACCTACACCGGCCTTGACATTTGCACTCCGGAGACAGCGGATACCTGCATCGCCAAATAGCGTTATTGGGCGGGAGGAAACTCCCGCCCTTTTCCTAGGGGATCTCAATGTCGGAATTATTCTCGCTCAACGGCCGTGTCGCGCTGGTCACGGGTGCTTCACGTGGTCTCGGCTTCGCCATGGCAAAGGCACTTGCGGAAAACGGCGCGACGGTGATCGTCAATGCCCGCGATCCGGCCGCCCTCGCCGCAGCGGCCGAAAGGATCGGGGCCGAAGCGCTGCCATTCGATGTCACCGACGCAGCGATCTCAAGGGCGTCGATGGAAGGAATCGTCGAACGCCACGGCCGCCTCGATATTCTGGTCAACAACGCCGGCATCCAGCATCGAAGTCCGTTGGTCGAATGGCAGGACGAGGATTTCGACCATGTGATTGCCGTCAACCTCTCGGCCTGCTTCCGCATGATGCGCGACGCGGTGCGCCTGATGCTGCCAAACAAGTTCGGGCGCATAATAAACACCGGATCGGTTGCAGCGATACTTGGCCGTCCCACCATTCACGCCTATGTGGCGGCAAAGGCGGGCCTACACGGGCTCACACGCTCCACGGCCGCTGAGCTGGGCCGTAACGGCATCACCGTCAACGCGATCGCCCCCGGCTATTTCGCTACCGAGCTCAATACCGCGCTTATGAGCGACGAGGCCTTCACCAAATGGGTCGAGACACGAACCCCGGCCGGCCGCTGGGCCCAGCCTGAGGAGCTCGGCGGAGCCGTGGTGTTTCTCGCCTCCGACGCTGCCGCTTACGTCAACGGGCACGTGCTGGCGGTTGACGGCGGGCTATCGGTTTCCCTGTGACCGGCAAATTGCTTTCAGGAAATTTCAACCGGCGACACCGTGCCGGCAGGGCGTGCCTGCTAGCCACCTGAAATGACGACTTGCTGCATGCGCTGCTGGCCTGGTCCCCTGCGCGGACGCAGACGCCACACGATTGGACGACGCGCCGTATTGCAGCCGCCGACTTTCGACTCGCAACGGGTTATTTCGACGTCTGGCGGCATCGATGCTTGATGCCGCCAATATTTCATTCCACACACCGGTCACGATGACGGACGGGATACGGGATCAGCGCCGGGTATTCAGGTGGGCCTTGCCTACCTCCGCGGTCCTGCATTTGCTCGCCGCCGCGCTTCTTTTGTCCGCACTGCCGGTGTCGCCCCCGCAGCCGCAGAAGGAGCGGGCTATCGGGGTGGACCTGGTGCCGCCGCCCAAGCCATCGGAGAAAGCCAAACCTCCGCCTCCTGCGAACCCGCCCAAGCCCGAAGAGCCGCCCGAAGCAAAGGTCGAGATGCCACCGCAGGCGCATCCTGAAGCCGGCCCTCAGAGGCCAGTCTTCCAATTCGGTGAGAAAGACGCCGGTCCTCGCAAGTCTCTGGACGGCAACAGCGCGGAGGATGGTTCGGAACAACCGCCGGCGCCGCAAGATCCCAATAAACAGGATCTTGCGCAGCCACCTGCCGTGACAGCGGCAGACGGCAAAGACCCAACTCCGCCGCCTGGCGCATCCGCGCCGCCTAAGCCGAAGCCAGCGGACGTCGCCAAAGTGCAAAATCCCATGAAGCTTCAGCAAGCCAAGAGATTGTTCTCGCAAACAGCAACCGGTGATCCAATCGCGACAACCGCCATGAGAAATGTGCCGCGCCCCGATCGGATCGGTCAGCTCTGCTTCTGGGAAGTGCGCGAACAGTTGCGCCATGCCTCGCCCCCCTACTTTCCCGACGTCTTGCGTCCCTTCAGGTTGAAGGCCGGCAATATCATGCAAGTCTCCAGGACCGAGTTCCGCGCCGGCGGGCAGTGGTACGCTCTGAGCTTTCGTTGCGAGGTCGATCCGGATGCGACGAAAGTCGTGTCGTTCGCCTTCCGTGTCGGAGATCCAGTGCCAGCGCCGCGGACTGCCCGCCAAATAGGTAGCCCAGACTGATCGTGGCCGGCTCGCCGGCCGCATCAAATCCACGACGCCGGCGAAGTCTTCGCGTCCCGGCACGCGTCGAGGTGGCTTTCGCCAGCGGCCGCCCAAGGTGGGACGAATGCTCGCCCGTCTTGGCAATCGCAGTGTCGAGGTTTAGCTTATGCTAAGGGAGGGTTCGATGACTTCAAGTTTCAACGTTCACCACGCGGCCGGCTATGAGCAGCTCATGGGCCGCTGGAGCCAAAAGCTGGCACCGCTGTTCATCGACTTCGCGGGACTTGCCGATGGCGAAAAGATCCTCGACGTCGGCTGCGGCACTGGCAGCCTGACCTTCGCGCTCGTCAAGGCCGCTGACCTCCGTGAGGTCGCCGCGATCGACTTTTCGGCCGTTTTCGTCGAGGAGGCAATCCGGCGCAACGCCGATCCGCGGATAAAAATCCGCCAGGCCGATGCCTGCGCCCTGCCCTTTGAGGGCGGCGCGTTCGACCGCGCCCTAGCCCTGCTCGTGCTCCATTTCGTGCCCGAAGCCGGCAAGGCAGTCGCCGAGATGCGTCGCGTCGTGCGGCCGGGCGGCGTGGTCGCGGCGACAGTATGGGACCATCTCGGCGCATGCCGGGGATGCGCATGATGATCGACACGGTCGCAATGCTCGGCGAGAGCGGACGCCAGTTGCGCGCCCGCTATTGCACCCAGCCGATGATGCAGCCGGGCGAAATGCAACGGACCTTTGTTGAACAGGGTCTCCGGGACGTTACGGAAACGCAGCTGATGATCCGCATGGACTACCAAAACTTCGACGATTACTGGGCGCCGATTGCCGCCGGCGAAGGGCCGCTCGGCAAGTATGTTGCCACGCTCGATCCAGAAGAGCGGGCGCGCACCGACGCCGCCATGCGCGACGCCTATGAGGCCGGCCGGCCCGACGGCCCGAGGTCCTTTGCCAATGTCGCCTGGGCCTGCCGCGGTGTCGTTGCCTGACGTTGGCGCTAATGCATGTTGCGCAAAAGTGTGCAGCGATTTTGCGATAATGACATGCATAAAGCGCGTCGCATGAGGCCGATCGAACGCAACGCGCTTTAGCCAATCCCATAGACCAGCCCGACGCGGCCGTCCGACAACTGCTCTACCTTGCGCAGTTCGAGCCCACGACGCTTTTGCGTCGCTTCAAACAGCGCCTTTCCTTCACCGGCAAGCAGCGGATAGACGATCAGCCTGAGTTCATCGACCAGCCCGGCATCGATCAGGCTCGCAGTCATTCCCGCACCGCCCATGAGATAGATGTCCTTGCCGGGCTGCTGCTTGAGGGCTGCAATGTCTTCGAGGCTCCGCAGGAAGCGCGTCTTTGGCCAAAGCGCCGAAGTCATTGTGTTCGACAGCACATAATGCGGGGTCTGTTCGGCAAAGCGGGCCCATTCGAGCTCCGCCGGCATCGGCAATTTGCCGGTCATCGGCAGTGGCTTGTCCGGCTCATTCTGGATCGCGCTCCAGTACTGCTCGTAGCCGGCATACATGACGCTCCCGAGCAGGCAGGCATCGATTTGCCGCGTCAGCCCATACTCCTCCGAGCACGCGTCGACCCAATCCGCGTATCCCTCGGGTCCCTCCATCTTGCCGTCGACGGATATCTTCATTCCGGTGATCAATTTGCGCATGACTTCCTCCATCAGGCTTGCACGAAGCAAGCACGTTTCATCGTTGCCGGTGTGCGAACCTCCATGGGCGGATGCCGGTGGAAGCTGGGCAGTGACTTCAGTGGGTGGACGATGCGATCGTGTCAGGCCGGCAGGCGGCGGTCGTATTCTTCGCGCAGGCGGCTCCAGCCATCCCAGAACGAGGTCGGCGTCTTGCCCGCAAGGCGGGCGGCCAGCATGTCGAGGTGCATGTGCCAACCGGCGGTGACGTTGAGCTGAATTGCGCGTTCCGGCAGCCGGCGATGGATGACGGTGAGCAGCACATCGTTGCCCTTTGGCTCCAGCAAGAAGGAAACCCCGCCGGTGTTTCCCCAGGTGATGGCGAGCTTGCGCGGCGCATCGAGCTCGGTGATCCGGCTCTCCATCCGATGCTCTTCGGGAAAGCCCGCGGGGCGCTGGCCAGGCGGGTCGGTCAGGTCGTCGTTGCGCCAGACGAACTCGAACGAGCTGCCGGCCTTCATTTCCATCTGGCCTGCGGCCATCCATTGCCGTCGCAAGTCACTCTCGGTGAGATAGGCCCAGACGCGCTCGATGGGGCCGGGCAAAAGCCGCTGGATGGTGAACGTGGCGGGCTCGGTCAGCTCGCCATAGGCTTCGATGGTTTTCATCTGGTTCATTGGTCGTCTCCTTCTTTTGAGTTTGGCGATTTCCTGGAATCATCCCGGGCATTGCGTGCGTCCTCCTCGCGAAGGAGGCGTTCGAGAACGTCGAGACGGTTGGTCCAGAAGCGCTCGTAGAAGCCCAGCCATTGATGGGCGCTGGCCAGCGGTCCCGGTTCGAGGCGGCAAAGATGCGTGCGGCCCCTCACCTCTCGACGAATAAGCCCTGCATTCTCCAGCGCCTTGATGTGCTTGGAGGCGGCGGCGAGTGACATGGCGAAGGGTTTCGCCAACTGGCTCACCGTTCGCTCGCCGCCGGCGAGATCGCGAAGCATGCGCCGGCGGGTGGCGTCGCCAAGCGCGTGAAAGACCGAGTCCATCTGGGGCGTCTCTGATTCAACCATGCAGTTGAATATAGAGACGCGCTTCCTGATTGTCAACCGATTGGTTGAATGATTTCGGAAGGGAGCTCGAAGGCGGCCTGCGGCGATCGAGGACATTCGGCCAGTGCAAGACCACCGACATGGTCACTGTGGCAGAAGCGGAAACGGGACCTTCACTTGCCTTCGAAGAAAGTATGAATCGAGTCTTCCAGCTTTTCGATGAGTTGTGGGTTATGGCAGCTTCCAGCCCAGATCAGGGCGTTCAGTCTCATATCCTTGTTGAGAAAGTTCATTTTCCGAGAATCAAGCAGGTATCCCGCGACCTCGTAGTGCCGTCCCTTGATAGCCTCGATAAGCGCGTTGTTTCTTCCGGTCTTGTCACTCAGATTCACGTCGGCGCCATTCTCGACAAGCAACTTAACGACATCCAGATGCCCGTTCTTTGCTGCCTCAATAAGGGCCGTTCTGCCGTAGTAGTCGGCTCGTGCATTGATCTCTATTTCGGGATGTTTCACGAGAGCTAAAATGGATGCGTAGTGGCCCTTGGCCGAAGCAAGGCTCAAAGGCGTGCTCTTCCAGTTGTTTCTGGAATTCACATCGATTGCTGGGTGTTCGATCAACGCCTCGACCGCCGCGGTGCGGGCGTTGAGGGCTGCCAGATGAAGTGCTGACCAGCCGCCGCCGTCCGCCTCGTTGATATTGGCGCCCGCGGCCAATTCCGCTCGAACGGCCTCCGCATCGCCCCCTTCTGCCGCGAGCAGCAGATTCGACCAACCTCTCGCCCCTTCGGCTTCCAAGCTCTCGGTCAATGCAGTCGCCTCCCCGAATGCTCCAGCAGGATAGCATTGTTCCGGTTCGGCCGACATCCATCGAAAAGACCGACCCGCTCGAACTTGAAGCCAGGCCGCTGATCAAGGCGGAGCTGGCCGATATCCTCCGGCAGCGGGGGGCCGATAGAGACGAACAGTAAGCGCGCACTCTATCGAGACATTGCCGGCACTTGCGAAAGCCGTTATCGAAAAGGTGAGAAGCAACATGCGAATTGGACGTCGGCGATTTCTTGTCCTGTCGCTCGGAGCGGCTGCCTTCGGCAAAGCACAAGCCTCCGAGCCGCTCTGGCCAGCCCTGCGATCCGGAGAAGCCATTGCCGTGCTGCGCCATGCCGCAGCCCCAGGCTCCGGCGATCCGCCCGGCTTCAGGCTCGGTGATTGCAGGACCCAGCGGAACCTGTCGAAAGAAGGTCGTGCGCAGTCTCGCGCAATCGGCGATTTGTTCCGTGCGAATGGCATCTCGTCGGCAGCCGTCTATTCGAGCCAGTGGTGTCGTTGCCTGGACACCGCTCGCCTGCTCGGGATCGGCGAAATTGTGCCTCTTGATCTGCTCAATTCATTCTTTGGCGACAGTTCGGCCGGCGAGGAGCGCACCGCTGCCCTTCTGGCCTGGCTTCGCGGGCAGCGTTTCGGCGGACCTGACGTGCTTGTCACGCATCAGGTCAACATCACCGGTTTGACCGGCGAAGTGCCGGATAGCGGCGAAATGATCATCGTCCGTATTCATGAAGCTGACCCTGTGCAGGTCATCGGGCATGTTGCCGCGCCGGCTTGAGCATCAGGGTCCTCGATCCCATCTCGTGCAACATCGCTTCAGCCGTGGAACAACCACGTGCGAGGAGAGATCAAAGGGAGTGATGGAATGGCTATCGATTTCAATCACACAATACTGCCGGCCCGCAACAGCGAGGCATCGGCAAAGTTCCTGGCCGAAATACTTGGCCTTCCAGCCCCGAGGCGCTGGGGACCTTTCCAGATGGTCACGACCGAAAACGGTGCCAACCTCGACTACATGGATACCGACGGCGAAATCAGGCCGCAGCATTACGCCTTCCTGGTCAGCGAAATCGAGTTCGACGAGATCTTCGGTAGGATTCGTGAACGGGATCTCCCGTACTGGGCTGACCCTGGCCGGACGCAGCTGGGCGAGATCAATCACCACGACGGCGGTCGCGGCGTTTATTTCGAAGACCCGAACGGTCATCTTCTCGAGATCATTACCCGTCAATACGGCAGCGGCGGATGGAACCCGTGATCGCGCGGTGACGTGCCGATGCAGAAGGACCTCAGCATGCCTGATCAGATTACCGCAAGTAAGTCTGAACAGATCACATTGAACGACGGCTCAGCCAGATCGGCCTTGGCGTGTGGCAAGTCGATCCGGCCATCACGGCCAAGATTGTGAGTTGGGGCATCGAGGCCGGTTACAGATTGATCGACACCGCCGAAGGCTACCGGAACGAGGAAGGCGTCGGGCAGGCGATCCGCACGCGACCCAGAAGTTCTTGAACACCAGCATCGCGGCCTTCTTGCCGATGGGCATCGTGTTCGGGGCGGTCCATGCGATGACGCCCGGTCATTCCAAGTCGGTGCTTGCCACGTACCTCGCCGGATCGTCGGCCGGACTGGGGCGCAGCTTGACGGTGTCCCTTGCACTCTCCTTCACGCACGTCGCCGTGGCGGTGCTGATCGCGCTCCTGGCGCTGCCGCTCGTGTCAGTCGCGCTGGGAACCGTCGGTCGTGCGCCATTGCTGGAAGATTTGAGCCGAGGCTTGCTCGGCGCGATAGGTCTCTGGATGGTGTGGCGCGCGCTCCGGCACGCGGTTCACGCCCATGGTGACCGGGAGGGTGTGGCGATTGGCATCATGGCAGGCCTAATCCCCTGCCCGCTGACGCTTTTCGTTATGACATTCGCCATGGTACGCAGCGTACCGGAAGCAGGCATCGCGTTCGCCGTAACGATGATGGCAGGGGTCGCGTTCACCCTCTCGGCCGTCGCCCTTGTCACGGTGTTCTTCCGCAGCCAGCTGATGAGTCTGCTGAAATCGCGCCCGAGACTCGTTGCGGTGGTGACCCGCTCGGCCGAAGTGGTCGCCGGCACAGTCCTTGTCGCCGTTGCCCTCCATGAAATCCTGTGAAATGACGGTGTCGTCCTGGTTTGCTCAGTCGTCAGCGATGGAACTCGCCACGATCAATCCGTCCGCTGACGGCGAAGCCGGGAACTTCAAATTGACGAATTGCTCGCGTCCCGCGGCGATCAGTATGTAGAGCCTGGATATCTGTAACCCATCTCGTTTTTCGTCGATATTCTCAGCATCAGTCCGGCTAAAAAAGCTCTTCCAGGAAAGTCTCGTGATCGACATCGGTCGTGGCGACGGTGCATGTCTGCACCGCCTTACCGTCCAACTTGGCTTTTGTTACTCCGACTATGGCCCCTTTCGGCATGGTATCGTCTGCCGCAGTTGTCCACGTCTTTGCCTCATTGACATTCGCGATGGGGGACAAGTTCGAAAAAGCATCATACGAAACCGGGGTCCATCGAAGCCTTCCCGCCGCTGCTGCTGTCGGGACCGTGTGCCAGGCAGGTGCTGTGGAAGGCTTCCAGTGCGCGCTCGACATCGACACCGGCGTACACCGATGATGCCGGATAAAAGGCGGCGAACAACATGAGGAGGAAGCGAGGCGACATTTCGCGCTCTGAGCCAGCCCAAAACGGTCGACACCTTTCAAACGCATTGCCGCCGCGATCGATCCCTCCTGGGCTAAACGCCACGAACCGACAACCTGCATCACCGCTCCTCTGGGGGCTTCAAGTGCCGGAACTGCATCAGCAGCAGCAGGTCATAAATGATTTTCAATGCACCGCAGATGAGGAGGGGCCAAGCTCGGAAAGACGCAGCAAACAGAGCGCCCGCAAGCGCCGGACTGGCTGCCGCGGCCAGACTGCGCGGGACAGATGTGAAGCTCGCGGCCGCCGCCCGCTCCGCTTCCGTGACAACGGCCATGACATAGGATGAGCGCGTCGGGACATCCATTTGCGAAAGCGCAGCGCGGACCAGCAGCAGGGCCAGTGTCAGAGGTAGCGTCGGCGCAAGCGCCGCCAGCATCAGGGCGATGCTGGACGGAATGTGTGTGAGCACCATCGTGTTGATAAGTCCGATGTGCCGGGACAGCCAAGCTGCAACGGGGAATGAGAACGCCGAAAGCACACCGGACCAGAAGAAGAAAAATCCCGCCTCCGAAAGCGACAGGTCGAATTTTTCGAAAAGCCATAGGGCAAGCAGCGACTGGACGACAAAGCCGCCGGCGAAAGCATCAAGGCTAAAAAGGGCCGCAAGCTGGAGAACGATATTGCGCGAGGGGCCGAGCGCGGACGCGGTACGTGTGTCCGACGTGGGACGGCGCTGCGGGATCCGCGCGTAGAAGAGGCCGCCGAGCAGGCCGAGCAATGCGTAGAGCACGAACATGGCCTTGATGCCGGTGAGTTGGTCGAGGCCGGATGGAGCAACGAGATCAGGGGTTGCCGAAGCGAGTGCGCCAACGGCGCCTGCAAGCGCACCCACCAAGCTGTAACGCGCGAACATCTTGGTTCGGGCGGCATCATTGACTTCGCGTGTGAGCACGGCATGCTCCAATGGTACGAACACGCTGACGCTGCCGGCCGACGGGTTGATAGTGCCTGCGAACGCGACCACCAAAAGCAGCGCGTAGTCATTTACCAGGGCAAAGGCCACACCTGTGGCGACCATCAGGCTGGCGGCGGCAAGCAGGAGACGGCGGTGATCGTGTCGAGCACCAAGGACTCCGACGGTGATGGTCAAAAGCGCTGAACCGAGCAGCGATGCGGTCGCGATGATGCCGACCTGCAGAGGCGCGAAGCCCAATGCGAGCAGGTAGACCGGCAACAGAACGGCCACGAAGCCATCGCCCATATCGCGCAGGGCTCGGGCCGCAAAAAGCAAGGTCGTCGGGTGGATCCGCTGCACTGACCTGGCCTACTCTAATGGCTTGCGTCGGCGTCACCGCCGCTCGGCAAGGCGGAAAGATCATGACGGAGTCGCGTTAGATATTCCAGCGAGGCGAGCATCGGTTTTGTTGGACTGGAAGGGGAGAACCTGCCCCTGCCAGCGACTGTAACGCCTGGGCGCGCGTTCGTTCGCTGACGCCGCCGATGTTGCGTCTCAGTTCGCTAAAGTGCTGCGTTGCGGTTTCCAAGGGCAATGAGCAGCGGCGCGGCGGGCCGCTACGCTACGATATTGCGCTTACGCATTATCTCGAGAAGCAGCGGGCCTGCCGGGTATCAACGGTCGGCCCGTTCGATTTCTGGATCGCCGCGATCCGCGCATGCGCGCTGATCCCGCGTCTTGGGCGTGATATTTCCCGCGACCGCGTCCCTTCAACCCACGCATCGGTAATAAAAATGCACTTAAGTTGATCGACGATTTTGGCTTGAGGCTGGCGCAGATCGAAGCAGAGATAAGCAGGTCGTTCCGGCGTCGGTGAGCACGAGAGCGGGTTTCGGCTCGACCTTCAATGCCCTTTCTTACCGTGTGAACTTCCCCGCTCCCGGCAGCCTCATATCCCCGACCCATCCAGCAGCGGGACATCTTCTTCGTCCCAGGGGCTGGGCAATGAACCCTTGCTCAGATTGGCTGTCGGCAGCGGCATCCAGCACTTAAGCTCGGGTTCGGCGTATTCAACCACGCGTCCGGGCGACGAGTCGGAAGCACGCCACCCTTCGCTGCCGAACTGGTCGGCTCGAGACCAGTAAGCCAGGTCGACTTCCGCCGGCCCCTGTTCCGACGGCCGAACCGTGACAAGAATTCGGCTGCCATCCCTTGGCGCGCTCGACATGTGACGCCACCGATCGGGCTCGTCCATCGTAATCTCCTCGCGCAATCTGCATCTCGGCTGTCCAGACGAATAGTCGCTTCGCGTACAACGCCGGTCAACCCGAACTTTGCGCAGGACAGTCTGTAGTTGGCAGCCTGCCGGTCTGGCGCGACGTGGGCTCGCGGTCAAACCTTCGCCTTGACTGCCCAGGCTCTGGTTTTCAGGGGAATGGATCCGTCCTTGCCACGCGGCAGACTATCGCGGAGCCTCTCCATCAATCTCTGGCGAGCTACGGGGGCGAGACTCATGCAATAGCCGGGCGCGGGCCCTGCACCCAGGGTGAAGGGGTGCCAGTAGTCTTCAAAGTCCTTGAACACGGCCGGCATTTCAATCCGCGTGGAGTCGATGGAAACCAGGCCCGCCTTCTCAGCGAGATCGGTCAATCCATCTTGTGTGCAAAATGGAAAGCGCCTGTCTTCGGTAAGGTCGATGGCGCCGGGGTCAAGCGCAGTCGCAGCGGTCCAGAAGGCCCGCATGAATTCCACCCCGCCGCCAGGGTAATCCCACACATAGAACCCGATCGTCGCGCCGGGGCGGGCCACCCGCCTCATCTCGGCGAGCGCCTTTTGCTTGTCGGCGATGAAGTTGAGAACGAGCGCCGACACGACCATGTCCTTGCTGCCCGATTCGACAGACAACGCCTGCGCATCGCCTGCGAGAAACTCGACGCGTTCGTCCGGCACGTTTGCACGCGCCTTGGCGAGAAAACCCTCCGATGGGTCTATGGACACCAGGCTGCTGGGGTTGCAGCGCGCCAGGATGGCTGCCGACAGCGCCCCGGTTCCGCAACCCACCTCCAGCCAATCCAGCCCTTCTGCCGGATCGAGCCAATCCAGGAACAGCGGGGCGATCTGACGGCTCCATCGCCCCATATAGAGGTCATAGCTATCTCCGGCCTGCCAAGCGTCGTGACGTGCTGCCTCAGCCATCGCAATCTCCTCCCCGGGACAATTTCAGACATTGGGCCGCAACGAGAATACGTTCGCCTCAACCCCGGGAACAGAGGCATAAGAGTGCGGTTCGGGTTCGAAATGCACAGCAGAGCGATCAGACGCTAGACCTCTCCGGTCCCGAGGGAAATCGCCTGCTGACGCAGGCGATCGATCGGCTGGTTTCCTAGGCCCTCCGGGCCGGTTCGCCGACTATCGCTGCGTTGCGATTCTGGGAAATTCCACCACGTCTGCGGGCGGACGCTTGTACTGGGCTGCGGCAATTGCATCGATCAGAATATCCAGAGCCGCACGAGCCGTGCTGCTCGTCTCGTCATCGCCGCGCAAATAGTGGCAGGCTCGTTCAAGATGGAGGTGGGCGGCGGCAAAGTCGCTAGTCATGGATTCTCCTTTTGCCCGCCGTTCCCCAAGGATGGGCCATTTCGATTTACCCCAAGGCAAATATCCACAGCTGGATTTGAATCAAATATGGCCGGTTAACCGGATCTTCAGCACCTCGAGGCGACCTTGCTGCTGCGGACACGCGTTGAGTTCCGCCTCAGGCAACAGACCCGCTCCGGAGACCGGGGCGGGTTTTTGCTTGAATGTCGCCGGGGCAGAACTTGATATGGCTCGACGGGCGGGAGTCCGCCTTGCGTCCAGATTGGGCCAACCGACTCTAGCATGCCTGACGTGGAAACCAGCCGGGGATGGAGCTACGCGCGCTCTCTTTCGCCCGCCACCAGCAGATCGACGAGGGCGCGCACCGGTCGGCCTAAAGCGCCCGCGAGCCAGCCCGACGCAGCATCAGCCACGGTATCGATGCTACACGTGCGTGCCAGGCTAGGGCAGCCGATGCCCGGCATGGCCCTAGGGACTACTGTTATAGTTGGAGGTATATTAGCGATTTCTTGACAAACGCTCGGAGCTCTGCTTTCCTTGGTTCATTGATAATTAAGTAAGTCGTACGTTTTTTGGGGACGGTGTTCGCATGTCAACCCTGGTTGTTGCGGACCCGCGGGGGGTATATCTCGCCGGTCTGGAGTGGGTTCTGCGGAAGGCTGGCCACAGCGTTGTGGCAAACTGCCATCGCATAATTGACGTTGTCGCGCATGTAGAGCGCCATCGGCCTGATATTGTCGTCATAGGCGTGGACATTGCCGGTCAGCAGACGGCCAGTCTCTCCTCTCGACTGAGAACTATGAACAGCGCGCTGGGCATAATTTTCATCCTGCAACCAAACGGCGGGTTGGGCATCAAGGACATTCAGGAGCTCAACGCCGACGGCTTGCTGCTGGACGGCATCAGCGATAGCTATCTTGTCGAATGCGTAAATGTCGTAGCGGCCGGTCGAAAATGGGTCGACAACAACATCCTCCAGCATCTCCTGATGCCGCGATCGCTGCCCCAGGCCGCACACAAGCTCACAGGGCGCGAGAAGGAAATCGCTGACCTGGTTTCGCGTGGCTTGCGCAACAAGACCATCGCGCAGCGGCTGCATGTTTCCGAAGGCACGGTGAAGATGCACTTGCACCACGTCTACGAGAAGCTCCACCTCGGCAGCAGGGCAGAGCTGGCCTGGGCGGCACATGGCAAAGGCGCTCGGGAATAGGCCACAAGAGCGGCCTTTGTTCTTCACTTTCCGTCAGGCGGCGAGGCCGCCTGCGTCAGCGCGATACCGGCAACAGGCCGGAAATCCCCAGCATATCGATCGCCATACGCCAACGCGGTCATCCGCAAGTGCCTGTCGCGGCTCGACCCTATCGAAGGATGTATATCGTTCGATCAGGTAGGGGCATTCACCATAACACTATCGAACCGAGAATAGACGCGTCCTCTCCATCGGCGAACAATAACAATTGAGGGCCGCCATTCAGTACGCGATCGGGAGGCACCCATGCAGGTGCATTCCGGCGTCATCGGATGTCTCAGGTGACTTTGGCCGGATAGTTCCGGGCACCTGGGGGGTGGATCCTTTTCTTGAAGCGTTTTAAACCAAGGAGAATCTCCATGGCACTCGACATCGTAGCTCAAGACATCATCATCGACGAAACCACCGGTATTCAGGTCGAGGACGATGATGTTAACCCGTTGGATTCGCCGCACAGCACCGACCCCACGCTGCTATATCTCCTAAGCCTCAACGATACCGGCGGGCTGACCTCACCGGAGGTCGCCTTCAAGGAGGACTTCGTGGTGGCCTCGGCGAGCGCCGGGGAAACCATCACCTCGGTCGTTCTCGCCCAGAACTCCTCCGGGACCCCGTTTTCCACCACCGTCGGCGTGAACAGCGGCATTCAGACGGTCGATGGCAATTATGTCTGGCTGTTCCAAGACCCAACTGATCCAAACGTCGTGATCGGCGTCATTGGTACCTCTGACCCGACCGTCGAGCCCGCTGAGACCGGGCCGCTCGCCTTCTCGTTTGCGCTGATCCCCACCAGCGCCACCAATGCGGACCTGTACACGGTCGAGTATGTGCCGTTGCTCCATCCGAACGTGAACAACCCGGACGACCGCATCGATCTGACTGATCAGGTGTTCGCCTCGGTCACGGGGACCTCCGTGGTTAATTTCAGCCAGCTTGGTGACGCCCCTCCTGGACACAACAATTGGTATATCCTCGACGCCGACGCAGCGAGCCCGCAGAAGATTCTTGTCACGGCTCACGACAATGGCGTGCAATCTGAAGTCAACATCAGCACGCAAGGCTTGGGCGTCGCATCTCAAGACGTGCGCTTTGGCCGTGAGCTTCAGATCGACCTGATCAGCGGCGGCACCCAGAGCGCGGGTAAGAACTTTACCAACACGCCAACCGCGCCTGACTACGACACCCACATCGAGAACGTCTCCGGCGCGGGTTTCTCGGTCTCGCAGTCGACGCCGACCAACACCGTGGCTGACATAGAGATCCACGCCTATAATAATAACGACAACGCGGAAGGCGCTAATTTCCCCGGTGATGACAACGATGCGGAGATCAATATCACCGGAGTGACTTTCAAACTGAACGGCGTCGCAACAACAGCCGCGGCCCTGGGCATCACGGTTGATCTCAGCGGCAACGGACTGATCCTTCAGGATGTCGGCGAGGGCGTGACGGTCGATTTCACGACCGCAGGCGGGGCTGGCGGAACCTTTGACCGCTTCACCATCAAGAATATCGACACCGAGAAAGACTATTTCGATGTCAAGGAGGTGCACTTTTCTGGTGCTGTAGCCAACGCCCACAACGAAGAGGTCGGCTCCTTCATCAACTTCGACGACGACGGGCCGAGCATCACGGCAATCGGTGTCCCGCCGGAACTCACGGTGGACGAGTCCAACTTGTCGGTCGACGACAGTGCTGATTTCTCGACTTTCTTCTCCTCGAATGCCGGTGCAGATGGTGACGCCATCAGCTATGCGCTCGGCATCAGTCAGGGCACGAACGATAGCGGCCTGACCGACACCGCAACCGGCCAGTCCGTCCTGCTTTTCGTGGAAGGTGGCAACGTGGTCGGTCGCGCCGGTTCGGCCGCTGGCCCGATCGTGTTCACGGTCAGCGTCAGCGCCGCTGGAGTCGTGAGTCTCGACCAGGCTCGGGCGGTTGTTCACGCGGATATCAACAACCCGGACGACAGCCGGACGTTGGCTGCTGCCGACCTCGTTACCCTAACGGCGACCATCACCGACAACGACGGGGATGCGGCCTCGGCCACGCACAACATCGGCCAGAACCTTAACTTCGAGGACGACGGGCCGACGATCACCACCACCGGCACGGAGCCGACGCTCACCGTCGACGAGACCGTGCTGGGGACCGACGTCACGCAGAGCTTTGCGGCCAACTTCAGCTCGGCCTTCGGCGCCGACGGGGCCGGCACGCTGACCTACGCGCTTGGCCTGACGGCAGGCTCAACCGGCATCGTCGACACGGCGACCGGCGAGGCGGTCGTCCTCTCGCTCAATGGCGGCGTCGTTGAAGGCCGCACCGCCACCACCAACGCCCTCGTGTTCACGGTCTCCGTCAGCGCCGCGGGCAGCGTCACCCTCGATCAGATCCGGGCGGTGATCCATGCGAACCCCAATGACCCCGACGACAGCACGACCCTGGCTGCCGACAACCTGGTCCAGCTCACCGCGACCATCACCGACAAGGACGGGGATGACGAGTCGGCCACCCTCAACATCGGCCAGAACCTTAACTTCGAGGACGACGGACCGACGATCACGAAGCCATTCGACGGTGACCAGAACGCCGGCAACGGTAACGGGACCCACGAGACTCTGGCTAACACGCTCAACGCGTCGGCCACCGGTGCCTTCGGGTACGACATCGGCGCGGATGCTCACACGGCCGCGTTCTACACGGGCGGCGGTTCTGACTTTGTCGACCAGAACGGCGCGCTTGCTGGCGTCCAGATCGGACTCAGCGGCACGATCATCGGCGGTGGCGGAGGTAATGTCCTCACCCCGAACGTGACGCTCGCGTCGGAGAGTCTCACCTCCGCGACGTTCAACTTCACCTTCACCTACGACAGGGACCCGGCGGCTGGCGTCCAGACGGGCACGGCGGGCGGCACACTTGTCTTCGACAAGGTTGCCGACACTTATACCATCAACCTGACCGACCCGCTCGAAGGCTTCAGCTTCGACGTTATCCACACCAGTGAGCTCTTGTCCAAGGAGCCCACGAGCAACACGGGCCACCCGCCGATCGTGGTGGAACGGTTGCAGGCGGATGACCCGAACACGCCGGATGACGAAGACTTCTACGTGCAGTTCACGGGCAACGCGATCAACAACGCCAACCCGTCGTTCAGCTTGACGAACAATGGCGAAGGGTCATCCGCTGACTCCACGTTCAACGGCGTTCCTCCTCACGAGATGGTGAGTAACAACAATGAAACGTGGGTGTCTGCGACGCAGAGCACCAACGGCGTCGCCGGTGACACGATCCAGAAAGGCGAACTGCTCACGTTGCGGTTCTTCAACAGCAACGTCGGTATCGCGGCCGAGGCTACCACCCCGACGGCGACCGCCGGCACCATGGCCATCAAGTTCGACGGCATCGGCAACAGCGAGGACCTGATGCTGATCCTCGACCTGATCGACAAGAACGGTGCCGACAACATCGCCGGCACCGCGGACGACAACTCCACGATCACGCGGGCTGTGTACGTGTCGAACGCCGACATCTTCAAGACGGGTCAGGTCCCGGCCCCGTACAGTAGCGAGTTAACGCTCGACAATAACGACGGCCTCGTAATCATCGAGCAGAACGACTACAACGCAGCCGGCGAAGACTATGTGATGCAGGGTGCGCAGATCATGCAGTCGGGCAACGGGATCACCGGCACTGCGATCGACCTGACTAGGGCGACCGGCGCTGGCGGCGGCAGCAATGCGACCACCAACCTTGTGGCCTTCGACGCCACCGATAACGACGTGCTGAAGATCACGGACATCGGCTTCACCACGACCGTGACCCAGACGCCGGATGCCAACCTCGACTTCGCCTTCCAAGTGGAGGACGCGGACGCGGACCAGACAGCGATACAGCACATACTTGTTGACGTCGCCTGACACTTGTCCAACGGGGGCAGCTAATGCTGCCCCCGTACTGCCACCCGCGATCTGTTGCACGAGATGTCATCCAAATGATGAAAGCCAACCAACAACAGCCCCCTGCCCTGCAGGTGGTGATGAAAGAGGCCAGACGCGCGATCCGGCCGCTTATCTGGTTCAGCGGCGGCATCAACGTGCTGATGCTGACCGGGGCGCTTTATATGCTCCAAGTCTATCAGCGCGTGTTGTCCAGCCACAGCCTGGAGACGTTGGTGATGCTGTCGCTGATGGCTGCAGGGGCACTCGCGACAATGGCGGCGCTGGAGGTGGTGCGCGGGCGTCTTCTGGCTACCGTCGGATCGTGGATGAACGCGCGGTTGGCACCAGTTCTCCTGACCGCCTCGGTAGAATATGCCGCCTCGGCGCCCGGTCACGCCAACGCCCGTCCGCTGCGCGACCTGGATCAAGTACGGAATTTCTTCACCAGCCCGAGCATCTTCCCGATCCTTGACGCGCCTTGGGCACCACTATTTTTCATCGCCATATTCTTTATGCACCCTTGGCTGGGTTGGTTGGCGCTGGTCGGCGGGATCGTACTATTTGCGTTGGCGTTGCTCAACGAACACCTCACACGCAAGCCGCTGACCGAGGCCGCAAGCGCACAGTCGCGGGCATACGTGCAGGCTGAGGCGGCGATCCGCAACGCCGAGGTCGTACAGGCGATGGGCATGTTAAAGCCGCTGCTGGAGGGCTGGAAGGCGCAGCAGGACGAGGCAAACAAAGGACATGTTCTTGCTGCCAACCGTGGCGGCGTCATCGCGGCCATCGCGCGTTGTCACCGGCTGGCCCTGCAAATGGCCATACTGGGCCTTGGTGCTTATCTAGTACTTCGGAACGAGGCTTCACCCGCTATCATGATCTCCGCCGCAATCCTGATGGGTCGCGCGTTGTCTCCGGTCGAGCAAGCGATCGGCACATGGAAGGCGACGGTCGGCGCGCGTGCCGCTTATCGGCGTCTCACCGCAGTCGCCGGACAGCACCCGGAGGCCACACCGGTTCTGCCACTACCACGACCGAAAGGTAAGTTTGAGGCCGACAACCTTGTGCTTGCCCGACAGGGTGGCGAGCATATCCTGAAAGGGATTAACTTCCAGCTCAAGCCGGGCGAAGTAATGGCGTTGATCGGCCCGAGCGCGGCCGGCAAGACGAGTCTGGCGCGAATACTGGCCGGTGCTTGGCGCCCATCCGGGGGGCGTGCGTTACTGGACGGCATGGACGTTGCCCAATGGGTGGCAGAGGACCGTGGTCATTATGTCGGTTACTTGCCGCAGGACATCGAACTCTTCGCCGGTACCGTCTCCGAAAACATCTGCCGCTTCGCGAAGCTCGACCCAGCGGTCTTCAACAACGTGGTCAAGGCCGCGCAGTTGGCGGGAGTTCACGAACTGATCAAAGGACTGCCGAAGGGTTACGCCACCGAGATCGGCGAATCCGGTGCGGTGCTGTCAGGCGGGCAGCGCCAACGCATCGGGTTGGCGCGGGCACTCTACGGCGACCCGGCACTCATTATCTTGGACGAGCCCAATTCCAACCTCGACCGCGAGGGTGAGGACGCATTGATCGCAGCCCTCAGCACGGTCAAGGCGGCGGGCACGACCATTGTCCTGATCGCGCACCGACCGAACATCATGGAGAAGGTTGACAAGATATTGGTCCTCAACCGGGGCCAACAAGACCTCTTCGGTCCACGTGACTATGTCTTCAACGAACTCGCCGCGCGCATCCGCAAGGTGAGTCAGACGCCAACTATAGTGGCGAACCAGGCATGAAAACGAGAACAGATATGAACGTCGTGCCGTTACCTGTCCCGCCACCCTCCGTACTGGAACCGGTACCCCTGCGTCTCACGGGCGTGACGCGCACCGGGTTCGCGATCATGTTCCTGTTCTTCGGCGTGGCCGGGGGTTGGGCGGCGCTGGCACCGTTGGACAGCGCCGCAGTGGCACCGGGCGTTATCAAGGTCGCCGGCGACCGCAAGCTCATCCAGCACCTCGAGGGCGGCATCATCGCGGAGTTGAACGCCGGCAACGGCGATATCGTCAAGGCGGGCAAGGTCCTCATCCGACTCGATAACACACAGGCAAAGGCGCAGCTTGACCTGATCCAGAACCGGATAGCAACGCGTGAGGCGCTGGCCGCGCGTCTCAGGGCTGAGCGTGACGGCAAGGCCGAGATCGAGTTTGATCCGGCATTGCTCGCAAACCCCGCCACCGCCGCAAAGGACGCGGTGGCCGCACAGCGTGACGTGTTCGCGGCGAAGCACCACAACTTGAAGGACGAGCGGGAAATGCTCAGCCAGCGCCGTCACCAGACCGAGGAAGAGATAACGGGACTGGAGAAGCTTATCGTCACCGAGGACAAGCAGATCGAGGCGATCGAGGGTGAAAGCAAAGACCTCGAGAGTCTGCTCAAGAGGGGGCTGACCACCCGCGAGCGGAACCTGTTGCTCAGACGACAACAGCGGGAGATCGAGGGGGAGCGCGCTACCAACGTCGCGGCAATCGCTCGTGCCAGAAGCGCCATGGCCGAGATTGGCATGCAAATCTTGAACCTCGACACAGTGCGGCTGAACGGTGCCGTCGAAGAGTTGAGCAAGGTCGAGGCGGAGTTGTTTGACCTTAGACAAGAGGAGCGTTCCGCTCAGAACGTGCTTACCCGTACCAATGTCGTCGCACCAGTGGACGGCATCGTCATGGAGCTGAAGGTCCACACTGCGGGCGGTGTCGTGAAACCCGGTGAGACATTGATGACAGTCGTGCCGCTCGGACAACAACTCGTGGTCGAGGCTATGGTCAAACCAGAGGATGTCGAGACGATCGCCCCCGGACAACCCGCGCGCGTCAGCTTCCCGGCCTTCGACCGCTACAACCTGCCGCCACTCGACGGCGTCGTGGAGATCGTGTCGGCTGACCGCATGGTGGAGGAGCGCAGCGGGGCACCGTATTTCGCCGCGATCGTGTTGATCGACAAGAGCGAACTGGCCAAGCTGGAGGGCCGTAAGCTGCTGCCGGGCATGTC
This sequence comes from Mesorhizobium sp. M5C.F.Cr.IN.023.01.1.1, assembly GCF_003997585.1. NCBI lineage: Bacteria > Pseudomonadati > Pseudomonadota > Alphaproteobacteria > Hyphomicrobiales > Phyllobacteriaceae > Mesorhizobium > Mesorhizobium sp. M5C.F.Cr.IN.023.01.1.1. The sequence goes on from NZ_RZSU01000019.1 coordinate 31,918, forward strand.
GAGCGAGGCGATGATCCGGACGGGTGTTCGCACCGTGCTTTCTTACCTCGCCGAGCCTATCACGCAGAATTTCCGCCGAGCCATGCGGGAAAAATAGTCACCTCTACTATCCGAGCGGAAGGCAGAACTCGCCGGCCCTTGCCGTGCTGGTCGACGCGCTGCGCTATTGCGGCCGAGCCGACGTACCTTCATTCACCGAAGCGGTCCGCCGCAAAGGGCGCGAGGCGGTCAGGATCGTCGCGTCCGGCAATCAGGTCGGCGACCAAGCGGGCCGTGATCGGAGCCAAAGTGAGGCCGAGATGACCATGACCGAAGGCATGGATCACCCTGGGGCTACGATGCGACGGACCGATGACCGGCCGGGAATCGGGCAGCGACGGCCGGAACCCGAGCCATTCGGATGAAGACCGACCGAGTTGGGGAAAGAACTGCCTGACACCGCGATCGAGCAGCGCCAGCCGGCGCGGATTTGCCGGCGCTGCAAGCCCGCCGAGCTCGACGGTTCCGGCGACACGCAGCCTGCCAATCATCGGCGTCATGTAGAAGCCGAGATCGACCGGACAGACTGGACGATTGAGCAGAGGCGCTTCGGTCGGGAATTCGAGATGATAACCGCGTTCGGTCTCGAGCGGGATGCTGTCGCCGGCCTGCATGGCCAACGCCCGCGATTGTGCGCCCGCGGCGACCACCACCGTGTTCGCCTTGATGCGAAGGCCGGAACCGATGAGCCTGACACCGTCCGCCTCGACCCGCAGCCTGGTTACACCAGCCTGCGCTACCAACACGCCGCGGGCGGTCCCGGCATGGAGCAGCCGCCGCATCAGTGTCTTCGGATCGGTGACGTTCATCGAGTCCGGGAAATACAGGCCGCTGGCCCCGGTCGTGGGCAGGCTCGGCTCCAGCGCGACCACCTGTTCCGGCGTCAGAACCTCTTGATGGACGCCGAACCCGGCGCGCAGCGCCCTGCCCCCGGCCGCCTTGGCGAAATCGCTTTTGCTGCGATACAGGTAGAGACAGCCGTTGCGGCGCAGCAGGTCGGCCATATCGGCCTCCTTCACCATCTCCTCCCAGGCCGGCAGGGCCTCAGCCAGAAGCCCGGCGAGCGCCAGCGCGTTGGCGCGAGTGGCCGCCGGAAGCGACTGCCGCACAAAGCGGACCAGCCAGGGCGCAAGCTGGAAAAACGCCGGCCAGCGCAATGCGAAAGGACTGTCCGGATCGAGGAGCAGTTTTGGCAATTGGCGCAGCACGGCCGGGTTGCCGACCGGCATGCAGGCATATTCAGCGAGCGTTCCGGCGTTGCCGAACGAGGCGCCGGAGCCGGGCTCGTTGGGGTCGATGAGCAGCACCTCGCGCCCCTCGGCCGCAAGCCGGAGTGCCGTTGCCAAACCGACAATGCCGGCGCCGACTATGGCGACTTCCACGGTTTCCGGTGCTGCCATCCTAGACGAAGCCAGGCAGTTGCAGATGCCCGGCCGCGAGCAGTTCGGCCATGGTGTTCAGGGCCGTGCGCAGATCGTCGAGCGAGCGCGCGGCGCCGACATTGATGCGTACCCCGTGCTGCACCGGCTCGCGCCCAACCGCGAAGGCATCGCCGGGAAGAACAGCAACGCCACGTTCCAGGCAGGTGCGAGCGAAACCCGCACCCCGCCACGGCTCCGGGAGGCGCAACCAGGCATGGGTCGAGGTGGCGTGGCTCTGGACATCGTACCGGCCGAGGATTTCGGTGAGGATGGCCTGGCGCTGGCGAAGCTCCTGCTTCTGGGCTTCGATGATACGCGCCGCCGCGCCCTCTCCTATCAGTCGCGCGCCGATCAGCGCGGTCAGAGGGCTGATGCTCCAGCAGTTGATGCGCAAAGCCGCGGCGACCTGGCCGGCTATGGCGCGTGGCGCGATCACAAAACCGAGGCGCAGTCCTGGGGCAACGCACTTCGACAAGGCACCGATGTGAACCGTCAATTCGGGCTCGAGGCTGGCAAGCGACTGCGGCGGATTGTCCGCCAGCGGGCGGTAGACGTCATCCTCGATGATGAGGACGTTATGGCGACGGGCCACAGCCACCAACTCGTGCCGGCGTTCCTCGGGTAGCGTGATGGTGGTCGGGTTGTGCAGGGTCGGCACCAGGAAGACCGCGCGCGGGCGGAGCTGCGCGCAGGCCGCCTCGAACGCGTCGGCCCGCATGCCGCCACGATCCATGGCGACGCCTCTGAGCTCTAACCCATGCACCCGGCACAATGCATTGATGCCCTGATAGGTCACTTCGTCGGCGAGCACGACGTCGCCTTGCCTGGTCACCGCGCCAAGCACACAGTCCAGCCCATGCTGGGCGCCCGCCACCAGCACCACCCGGCCGGGATCGCCGTCGCCTGCCGCCGGCCGCATCCACTCGGCGATTGCCTCTCTCGCCCATAGCGGCCCCTCAGGCGGGTGATAGTCCTGAAGCGTGACGTAGTGCCGGTCTTTGGACAGGCGCGGCAAAAGCAGCGCCAGCGCGTCGAGATAGGCCGAGGTCGCTGGTCTGTTCACGGAAAGATCGATGACGCCGGTGTCTTCGCTCGGAGCCGACACGAAACCCGGTCCTTCGCCGCCGGTGCGGGCGGCGACCGTGGTGCCGCGCCCGGGCCGCGCTTCGAGCAGCCCGCGCTGCTGCAGCGTCGACAGCGCGCGCGTCACCGTGGTGACGTTGATGCCAAGTGCGCGGGCAATCTCGCGCTGCGGCGGCAGCCGGTCTCCAACGGCAAGCGTGCCGGCTGTAATCCGTTCGGCAATAGCGTCCGCAAGGCGCCGGTAGACCGGGCCTTCATCCGAGGCGAGTTGCAGGTCTTGGAGCATGTGGATTGGCGGTTTCGGTGTGTCGACACTCTGGCTACCGACGCATCTAGCATAAGACAATGCTCCGGACAATAGCACTTGTCCGGTACCCGTTTTCAAAGTCAGCCTGGAAAATCTCACACAATCCCGGAGAAAGCGACTTGACGGGCGAACTTGTCTGCATCTATGGTTCTTTAGCGATTGATTGTGTGAGCATACAAGTTTGGTTTGCCGCTCTTGCGCGGCCGGCGTCATGCGAGACCGACTCATGGATGGCAAGCACCACCCCGTTTCGACAAGCAGCCATTGCCGCCGCTCAACGGATTTCCGTCCGTGATCGCCGAAGCGACAGTCCTGTCAGCCGACAGCGCCGCTGCGGCACCGGACGCCGGCCGGCAGGGATTCGTCGAATTCGTCGATGTCGAGAAATCCTATGACGGCCGGACTTTCGCGGTGACACGGCTGAACCTCGGCGTGGCGCGCGGCGAGTTCCTCACCCTTCTCGGCCCCTCCGGTTCGGGCAAGACGACGACGCTCAACATGCTCGCCGGCTTCGAACGGCCGACCGGCGGCGTCATTACGCTTGAAGGCCGGTCAGTCGACAGGCTGCCGCCCTACGAACGCAACATCGGCATGGTTTTCCAGAACTACGCGCTGTTTCCGCACATGAGCGTCGAGGAGAACGTCGCCTTCCCGCTCTCGGTCCGCAAGATCACCAAGGCGGACGTTGCATCCCGCGTCGGCCGCGCGCTCGATATGGTACGGCTGCGGCAGTTCGGCGACCGGCGGCCGGCACAGCTTTCCGGCGGCCAGCAGCAGCGTGTCGCGCTCGCCCGCGCGCTGGTGTTCGAGCCAAGCCTCGTGCTGATGGACGAGCCGCTCGGCGCGCTCGACAAGAAGCTGCGCGAGCATATGCAGCTCGAGATCAAGCAACTGCACACGATGCTCGGCGTCACCATCGTCTATGTGACGCACGACCAGAGCGAGGCGCTGACCATGTCGGACCGCGTTGCCGTGTTCAACAATGGCGGGATTGCCCAACTCGGTTCGCCTGATGATCTCTACAACACGCCGCAGAACTCCTTTGTCGCCAGCTTCATCGGCGAGAACAACACGCTGGAAGGCAAGGTCGAGCGCGTCTCCGGCAAGGAGTGCCGCGTCACGCTGCATGGCGGCGGTTCGGTCGCCGCGCTGGCCATCGGCGTCGCCGAGGGCGCGGCCTGCCATGTCGCCATCCGCCCGGAGCGGCTCAAGCTCGCGCCCGCTTCGAACGGAGCAAATGCGCTAGCCGCCACTGTCGATGGCCGCATCTATCTCGGGGACCACCAGCGTCTTCTGGCCAGGCTGGAAAACGGACAGGTGCTGACCGTCAAGGTTGGCTCCGAAGCGACCATGGGCAACGGGGAACCGGTCACGGTTTCCTGCGCGCCCAACGACTGCCGTGCCTTTCCGGCCGATGCCGGGACGGGCGGTTCCATCTCGAAAACAGGGGAATAAGAACAATGAAAATCACAAAGGCCCGGCTGTTCGCCTTCGCGGCAGCCACAGCATTCATCACCATGGGACATGCCGCCTTCGCCGACGAACTTTCGATCATGGCCAGCGGCGGCGCCTGGCAGGATGCCCAGCGCAAGGCATGGTTCGAGCCGTTCAGCAAGGAGACTGGGATCAAGATCGTTGAGCAGGAATATCTTGGCGATCTCGGCAAGGTCAAAGCGATGGTCGACACCGGCAACGTGCCGATCGATCTGGTGACGGTCGAGACCGCGACCGTGCTGCAGGGTTGCGACGCCGGCATTCTCGAGCGGCTCGACTATTCCAAGATCGCCCCCCGTGAAAAGTTCATCGAAGGTTCCGCACTCGACTGCGGCGTCGGTCTCGACGCCTATGGCGATGTGCTTGCCTATGACCCCAACGTGCTGAAGGAGGCGCCAACCTCGGTCCTCGACATCTTCGACACGACAAAGTTTCCGGGCAAGCGCGCGATGCGCAAGTTTCCGGCACAGAACCTCGAATGGGCGCTGATGGCCGACGGTGTCGCGCCGGCCGATGTTTACGAGGTGCTGGCAACCCCCGAAGGCGTCGATCGTGCGTTCAAGAAGCTCGACACCATCAAGCAGGACATCGTCTGGTGGGATGCCGGCGCGCAGCCGCCGCAGCTCCTCGCATCCAAGGAAGTGGTGATGACCACCGCCTGGAACGGCCGTATCCAGAACGCCATCGACAAGGACGGGGCGCCGTTCAAGATCGTCTGGAACAACCAGATCCTCGAATACGACATGATCGCCATTCCGAAGGGCGCCAAGAACCCGGAGCTGGCCTACAAATATCTTGCCTATATCAGCCAGCCGGAAATCAACGCCAAGCTCGCCAGCTATATCACTTACGGGCCGGTGCGCATCGATGCAGCTTCCTTTGTCGCGCCGGACGCCCTGCCGAAACTGCCGAACGCGCCTGACCACATGACCGCTTACCTAGTCGCCGATACCGAATTCTGGGGAGACTACGGCGAGGATCTGGTCAAGCGCTTCAACGCCTGGCTAGCGCAGTAGGGAAAATGTCGGCGCTTGAGCCCACGAAACTGGACCGGCCGCGGCCAAGCCGCGACTGGTCGGCCGCCGATTCCGGCACAGCAGAGTCGGTCGCGGCAGCGCTTCGCCGCGCCGATCTCGGCAACCGGCTGCGGTCGCTGGCGCTGGCGGCACCTTTGCTTGTGCTGCTGGCGCTGAGCTTCGGCATCCCGATCGTCCTGCTTCTGTCGCGCGCCGTCTATGATCCGACGATTGCCGACGCCTTACCGCAGACCAGCCAGGCATTGCGCGGCTGGAACGGCACGGGACTGCCCGACGACGCTGCCTTCCTGGCTCTTGCCGCCGACCTCCGGAGCAATCAGGCCAAGGGCACCGCCTATGAACTCGCCAAGAGCCTCAACGCCCGCCTGCCGGGTGCACGCAGCCAGGTGCTCAAGACGGTGCGCCAACTGGAAGCCGCCGACAGGCCGCCGCTGGAGGTGATGAAAGCCGTGCCGTTCTGGTCGGCGCCGGGCACATGGCCGGTCATGGAGAGCGGCACCCATAGCGTGACGTCGTTCTACCTGCTGAGCGCGCTTGATCTGCGCTGGAATGCCGAAGGCGGCATCGAAAGGGTGCCACCCGAACAGGCGATCTTCGTGCAGGTGTTCATGCGCACATTTTTCGTCGCCGCAGCGGTGACGCTGGCCACGCTCATACTGGGCTTCCCCCTCGCCTACCTCATCGCCTCCGTGCCCAAGGGCCTCGCCGCCATCCTCATCGTCGCTGTGCTGTTGCCGTTCTGGACGTCGATCCTGGTGCGAACCGCGGCCTGGACGGTGCTCCTGCAGAAATTCGGCCTGGTCAACGACCTACTGCTGTGGCTAGGCGTCGCCGACGACCGGCTCGACCTCATGTACAGCCGCATCGGACTGATCATCGCCATGACCCACATCCAGCTGCCGTTCACGCTGCTGCCAATCTACAGCGTCATGCGCACCATCCAGCCTTCGCAGATGAAGGCTGCCTATTCGCTCGGCGCAAAACCTGTTACCGCGTTTCGCCGCGTCTACCTTCCACAGGTCTTTCCGGGCGTGATGGCCGGCTGCCTGCTCACCTTCATCCTCTGCCTCGGCTATTATATCACGCCGGCGCTGATCGGCGGCGCCAGCGACCAGCTGATCAGCAATTTCATCGCCAGCTACGTCAATGTCGAACTGAACTGGGAGATGGCGGCGGCGCTTAGCTTCATCCTGCTCGTCTTCACCCTGGCGCTGTTCGGCATCTTCGCCCGCATCCTCGGCCTCGACCGCCTCAAGCTGGTGTAGCCATGTTGCTGTCTCCCTATCCGACGACAGGCGAAAGAATCCGCATCACCCTGCTCTGGCTGTGGTGCGGCATGGTGATCCTGTTCCTCCTCGTGCCGATCCTCGTTCCCGTTCCCCTGTCGTTCAACAGCGGCGCCTTCTTCATCTTCCCGCTGGAGGGAATTTCGACACGCTGGTACGAGGTCGTGCTTGGAACCCAGCGCTGGCAATCGGCGATCGGCAACAGCCTGATCGTTGCCTTCGGCACGACGCTGATCGCAACGACGCTGGGCACGTTGACGGCAATCGCGCTTTCCGACGAAAAGTTCCCCGGTCGCCGCATTGTCATGCCGCTGCTGTTGTCGCCACTGATCGTGCCAGTGGTGATCACTGCCGTCGGCTCGTATCTGTTCTACGCACGTGTCGGACTTGCCAGCACCTATGCCGGCATCATCCTGGCGCATACCGCGCTCGCCAGTCCGTTCGTCGTCGTCACGGTGGGAGCGAGCCTCACCGGCTTCGACCGCAATCTGATGCGCGCCGCCGCCATCTCCGGAGCAAAGCCCATCACATCGTTTTTCAGGGTGATGCTGCCCCTGATCCTGCCTGGCGTGCTGTCAGGGGCGGCCTTTGCCTTCGTCACCTCGTTCGACGAGGTCGTCGTGGTGCAGTTCCTGGCCAGCGCCAATCAGCGCACCATGCCGCTCGAAATGTTCATCGGCCTGCGCGAGAAGCTGAGCCCGGCGATCACCGCCGCTGCGACGCTGATGATGGCACTGTCGATCATCCTGCTCATTGTCGCTAATCTTCTGGCCCGCCGTGGCAAGCAGCGACCACGCATCGAGTAGGAATATCGGGCGGCGGTCGGCCAGAACCTCTATAGGTCTGCCCGGGTCAGGCCGCTTTACGCTGCGATTTCCATGTCTCGTGGTGCTTGCCCCACGCCGACATGACTGTCACCGCATCGTTCAGGCTAAAGCCGAGCGGCGTAATCGAGTATTCCACGCGAGGCGGCACCTCGTCATAGACGCGCCGGCTGATCAGCCCGTCGGCTTCCATCTGCCGCAATTGTTGCGTGAGCACCTTCTCGCTGACGCCAGGCAGCAACCGGCGCAGTTCGGCGAAGCGGTATGGCCGCAGGTGCAGTTCCCATAGCAGCGAGGTTTTCCACTTTCCGCCGATGGCCTGCAGCGCGGCAGCAAAACCGCAGCTGTCTGGTTCCTTGCGCCTCATTTGGCAGCTCCTGTCATGATGGCGATAGCTTACCTCAAGGTGCGTACTTCTCAACGCAGCAAGAATTTATATCTTCGGATCGAGCGCGCCAAACATGAAACCGACCCTCGTCGAGAGGGCCATCAGTTTATCGGAGAAGTTCCTATGGCATCAAATGTCTGCGTGCTCGGCGCGGGCCGAATGGGCTCGTCCATTGCTCGAGCGCTGCTCGACTGCGGCTATCCAACAGGGGTCTGGAATCGGACCGCGGCAAAGTGCGAGCCATTAGCGGCCCTTGGCGCGAAGGTCGCCCCCTCGGTGGAGGCTGGAATTGAGGCGGCCGAGCTCGTGATCATCAATGTTCTCGACTATGCCGCCAGCGAGGCTTTGCTGAAGCAAGGTGACGTCGCTTCGGCATTGGCCGGCAAGGCCGTCGTACAACTCACCTCCGGCTCACCGCGTCTGGCGCGGGAAGAAGCGCGCTGGGTGGAAGCGCATGGTGCCGGCTATCTGGACGGGGCAATCATGGCAACTCCGGACTTTATCGGCAAGCCAGAGACCGCACTGCTTTATTCGGGTTCTCGCGACGTTTACGAGAAGCACAAGCCCCTGCTTTTCGCACTCGGCGGCGGCACGAGCTATGTCGGGGAACAGCCGGGTCAAGCCTCTGCGCTTGATACCGCTCTGCTCACTCAGATGTGGGGCGGGCTCTTCGGAGCGCTCCAGGGCATGGCCGTCGCCGAGGCCGAAGGTCTCGACCTGGCGACGTTCAGGAGCCATCTTTCCGGATTCAAGCCGGTTGTCGATGCCGCTCTGTTCGACCTGGTGGATAGAACGAATGCACGCCGTTTTGCCGGCGACGACGCGACCCTGGCGTCATTGGGTGCCCACTACAGCGCCTTCCAGCATCTGCTTGAGGCATGCGAGGAGCGAGGCCTCGACGCGGCTATGCCGCGCGCCATGGATATGATCTTTCGGCAGGCGCTCTCGCTCGGGAGCATGGAAGATGATTTTGCATCTCTGGCGCCCCTGTTTCGAAATGGTTCGCCACGCCAGAGCCGGGAGCCAGCGAATGCATAGCAGCAAAATGAGACGAACCGCGACCTGCTCCTGCCGAGGCGTGGAACTTGTCCTCGCGGGAGAACCGCGACGCGTCTATGCATGCAGTTGCCTGGAGTGCCAGCGATGCACCGGGACGGCGTTCTCGTACCGGGCCATCTACGCCGACTCCGCCCTTGTCGGCGAGAAAGGCGAGACCAGATCCTGGCGCAGAACCGGCTCGTCGGGACAATGGCTGGAGCAGACATTCTGCACCACGTGCGGGTCGGTCGTCTTCATGCGGGCGGAAGGGCTGAAAGACGCGCTGTCGGTATCGGTCGGCTGTCTGGAGGACCCGGAATTCCCGCCCCCGACAATGCTCCATTGGCCTCACAGAAAGCATGGATGGCTTTGTTTAGAAGGCGTGCCCGAAGCAGCCGCCTCTTGAGGGCGGGTCACCAAGCGCGATACTTGACTTGCAGCAGGCTGGCATCGTGAGTTCCGCCAGCGTCTCCTTCGGCAATCAATTTCCGTTCAAGAAGGTTGCCGGTTGGGTGGATGGCTGTCGCGGGCGACTGCGATCGCAAGGCTCCCTCGCAGCACTCCTTTGCAACACTTTGCGCTCCGCGACGTTCTCTCAAGACACGCTCCGAAGCCGATCGTCGCGGCAAGCTCTCGACTTCCTCCCGAGGGCTGGCTGAGGCTCCGATGGCAATCCAATCACCGGAGCGAGGAGGCCCTGTCGGCTTCGCTGGCCGGCCACGGAAAACCGGCAGGCCCGATTATAGTCGCCTTCGGTCGCGTTGTGGTTGAGCCGGCCGAAGGAGGACGCAATGACAAAAGAGAGCAACAACACGCAGCAACTCCTGCAGTGCATGACAACCGAGCATTTCGTGCTGCAGACCGCCCGCGCAGCCACGATTCAAGAAGCGAACCAGCGCGCCAATCTGTTCCTCACGTCGGTCTCAAGCGTAACGATCGCTCTGTCATTCGTCGCGCAAGTCACGGAAATGGGTATGCCCTTCGTGCTGTTCAGCCTGATCCTGCTGCCTTGCCTGTTCTTCATCGGTCTGGTCACTTTCGTGCGCGCCGTGCAGGTTGCGATCGAGGATATGGTGCACGCCCGTGGCATGGCGCGGATCCGGCACTATTACGTCGAACTCGCGCCGATCATGCAAAAGTACCTCATCCACTCCACGCACGACGACCGCTCGGCGGTGCTCGTCGACAAGGGACTGAGACCATCGCCCCTGCAGTATTTCATGACGACCGCAGGCATGGTGAGTACGATCAGCGGCGCGATCGCAGGCGTCTTTGCGGGCATAGTTGCGACATCGGTGATCGGCTCGGGGATGGTTCTCGGCGTGATTTCCGGAATTTTGGCCTTCGTTATAAGCATCTTGCTTCTGCGCCGTTACCACGATCGAGCTTGGGCGGCAGCCGAGCAGAAATTGATGACACATTTCCCGGGCGCGCCCGGGAAATGATGTCTTGCGGGCCGGCGCAAGCCGGCTGGCTATCGGCTGAATCCTGCAAGGGCCGTACGTATGGCCTGCCTTGCCGCAGAACGAGATGGTGCTGTGATGATGGCTGATGACTATGGTCGTGCGGCGGCCGGCCCCCGACTTGAGCGTCTCGACAATTGCCGCTTCCGACAATCCGTCCACTGCATTGGTGGCTTCGTCCAGGATAGGATATCGGGATCGCGCAGCATGGCCCGTTCGGCGTCGCCGGCCGAGGCCGCGTCCTGCCCGTGGATTATGTCGCTGCAAATCGCGCAGTCATCAACCGAAGACCAGCACAAGGTCCCGCGCACGCGAGGCCGAAGTTGCGGGCGGCCGCCAATCCGCGCCGCGCGGCGCCAGTTGACCGGCTTGTTCAGTACAGGCTAATAAGGCAGCGCTACGCGACCGATCCTTGTGTCTGTTTTTCGGATTTGGCGTTGCTTCGTCACGGTTCGAACCCGCCAGCTATGACCGACCTCATTTGCCTCGAATTCGCGCAGGATCATGGAAGAGCGGTGCTGATTGCAATGCTGGCGTCATCCGTTGTTTACCAGCTCCTGCAGAAAAAACGAAGGCTCCAATGATCCAAGACAATGCCACGGTAGGCGTCGTGGTGCCGATGTTCAATGCCGAGCGAACCATTCGCGCCACCTTGACCAGCATCTGCCAGCAGGAGCATCAGCGGCTGGACATTATAGTGGTGGACGACGGGTCGACGGACCAGTCCGCCTCGATTGTGGCCTCTTGTGCTGAGAAAGACCGGCGTATACGCCTTATGAGGCAGTCGAACGCCGGTGTTGCGCAGGCTCGCAACAGCGGTGCGGCCTCTACCGATGCGGAGTTTCTGGCGTTTGTTGACGCGGATGATCTCTGGGCCCCATCCAAGATCGCACTGCAACTGCGCGCCCTGCAGGAAGGCGGCTCTTCGGTGGGCCTGGCATATTGCTGGTTTGCCCAAATCGACGAGAACGGCCGGGTATTCTCACTATCCTTCCGGCCCGATGCCGATGGCCGCGTTCTGCAGCGGATGTGCAGAATGAACTTTGTCGGCAACGGAAGTTCGATGCTGGTGCGTCGCTCCGCATTCGAGCGGGCGGGACAATTCGATCCTTCGCTGAGGGCCAGGAATGCACAAGGCTGCGAGGATCTTCTAATGTGCCTCAGAATAGCGGAAAATTACGAATTCCGCGTCGTGCCTCAGCATCTCGTGGGTTACCGGATAACGAACGTCAACATGTCGAGCGACGTCATGCAGATGCTTCGTTCGTGTGAGATTGTTCTTGCCGAGTTTCGCGAAAAATATCCGCAGTTCGGCAGCGATCTCGATGCGCATCTGGTCGATATGATCCATTGGCTTGCGTTGAGAGCTTTGATCGGCGGGCAGCTTTACGCAGCCTGCGACCTATCGAGGAGACTCTTCGTCCTGGATCCGCGCACGGCAATTTCTCGCCTGCCCAACATGGTAGACGTTTACTGCAGGGCCAGGTTGGTTCCTCGCTGGGTCAAGGTTGGAGTGAAACGGATGCGCAACAAGAACGCCAAGTTCCGTCCGCTTTATGAAGAGACCAGCTGGTGAATATGAGCGCGTCACCGTTCGAGCGGTTGCGGCGGCTCAATCCGCTTGGCGGCAGCACCTGCATGGCCGGGCCGACTATCGTCGGACTTGGTTTGGCCGCGGCGGTTCTCGGAGGTGCCGGCCTCTTCCTGTTCATTCCCCTGCTCCAGAGTCTCGGAGCGTCGTCATCTCAATCCGGCAAATGGCAGCCGATATTTGACCGGCTCCTGGCGCCCGTCCCGGAACACCTGCCCGTCGATTGCCGGTGCCAGCCGCGACGATCGCGTCCGTATTTGCGGATGCGCAGGCTTCGAATATCATGTCAGTTTTATGCTATCTGCCGAGATTGCGTTTCCTAGGCGGGGCGTCGCTTAGCACCTGCCATTTCAGCCGGTCTCAGATCACGGGGGTCTAGGTGCCGGCACCTTGTGTTTAGACCTTAAGCGCGGCCTTCGACGGGAGCGGACGGATCAATACTCCTCGGGCCTGACTCGCGAAGCTGGCGCGGCGTCGGCGTCTTGAGGGCCACCTGGACTCGCCTTCGAAGCCACTCTGAAGGAAATGGCTGGCAGATGAAGGTCGGATCGGCGTCGAAAAAACGCCCGGAGGTACAGATGGAATGCGGTGAGGTCGAAACCATGCGCTGTTTAACGGCGAGCAGTCTCGGCGCAAAGCGACGCAGCCGCCGCCACAGGGCTTGTGCAGACGGCTTTGCGAAGACATGAAACAGCGCGGCCGGATCGATCAGTGCTGCGTGGACAAGCGGAGCGATGGCCGCGCCTGGCGACGTGCGGGCGGCCTCGGTGCCATAATACGCAGAGGCCACGCCATCGGACCAACGAAACAAGAAAGACGCTAGCTTGGGATGTCGCGTGCGAACTGTTTCAAGGACGATCCGGTGCGATGTCAGCATGACGACATGCCTGGTCGACATAGAAGATGGTGATCGCCGGTAACCAATCAGATACTCCGGAACGACATCATAATCGCAGATCGCGGCAATGTTGAGCTGCATCTGCAAGTCTTCGGCTCCTTGGGCGCCTGCTGCTCTGAGCGACGGGTCGTATCCCCCGGTTGCCGTAAGAACTGATCGCCTGATTAGCGGTGAACTTGCATTGCCGATAAAATTCTCAACCAGCAGCCAGTTGTGGACGTCCCCGCGAGCGAGAGTTGGCGGGGAGCATTCGATCACCCAATCATCATCATCGATGACCCGATACCACGCGTAGACAAGGCCGAGAGACGGCCGCGACTGAAAGAGGCTATGCTGCTTTTCCAGCTTTGTCGGGTGCCACACATCATCCGCATCAAGTGGCGCTATAAATTCACCCTTCGCCGCATGAATTGCCAGGTTTCTGGCGGCAGCAACCCCTTGGTTCTGCTGTCTCAGATGAGAAATACGCGGATCACTGGTTGCAAATGCCTCGACGATCTCAGCGGTCCGGTCGGTCGACCCGTCATCGACCACTATGATCTCTAGCTGTTTGAAAGTTTGCGAGGCGGCCGACTGGAGGGTGTGTCGGATAGTCATTTCCGCATTGTAAGCAGGAATGATGACGGAAACTGCGGGTTGCATATCGAAAAAACCTGCTTTTGATGAAGGATAAAAAGAAAGACGGGAGCGCCACCGGCCCAAATACTAGCATGCTCGAGCGGGACAGTATCAAGCCGCGCCTCTCCCTACCGGCTACTTCAACGTCTGAGAATTCGCGCGGTCTTCGCACTTACGGCGGCGACATGTGCTAATATGCTGGTTTCAATCCGCCCAAACTTGTGGATGCCTTCATGCTTCCTTTCATTTCGCTCACATCCGTGCCCGTGGCCTCGTGGTCTTATTGCCATCAGCTATATGCTTGAACACTCACATGTATCGCGTTTCTGCCGATGGGGATGGCATCCGCGATCGGACATGAGCGTGGTTTTTACGGTTCCTGCGGCGGGAGACCGATGGTGATTCCGCGCGTTCTCCTGCAGCTTGGTCGGCTGGTCCGGCTTCGACGCCTGCGCCGTGCTCCCATCATACTGATGTACCATCGCGTTGCAGACATCGCCGTCGATCCGTGGAGCCTAGCCGTCCATCCGGCGAGGTTCGACGAACAAATCGAAGCGCTGACGCGGAGCCGGCGGGTGGTGCATTTGCATGAGCTGTTTGATGTCATCGCACGGGGAAAGCCAGACAAACCGCTTGCGGTTGTCACGTTTGACGACGGCTATCACGACGTCTACAGCAACGCTCGCCCTATCCTGCAGCGTCACGACTGCCCGATGACGCTGTTTGTTGCGACGGGAGCAATCGGAAGCGGCAGAGAATTCTGGTGGGATGCGCTCGCGCGCATCTGTCTTGAGACGCCTGAACTGCCTGACCAACTCGACATCACGATCGAGGGAGGCAGGCATCACTGGCTTATCCCGAAGATGGTGGATCAGGCCGGCCGTGACAAAGTCTACCGGGAGGTATGGTCGGCGCTCCGAACGCTGCCGTATGAGCGACAGAACGCGCACGTCGAAGACATTGCGAAATGGGCCGGCGTTGGTCTCGAAGCTAGGCCAGAGCACTGTATTATGACTCCCGGGGAGGTTGGTGACATCAGTGACGACCTGATAACAATCGGCGGTCATACGGTCAGTCATCCCACGCTTCCGGCCCATTCCTTCGCGACCCAGCTTCGCGAGATCGTCGACGGCCGTTCGGCCTGTGAGCAAATGACAGGAAAACGCGTCCTCTCGTTTGCATATCCATTCGGAGACCATGACGCTCTGTCGGTATCTGCCGTCAGGGAAGCGGGATTTGAGTTCGCATGCACGACGCGCGCCGGGTGCGTCGCGCCCGAGGCAGACGTGCTGCGTTTACCTCGATTGTATGTCGGCAACTGGTCAGGGGACGAATTCTTGCGAAAAATCGAGGATCATCTGTTCTAATGAACGCACAGCAAACTACCATTATCACTCCTCGACGCGGCTGGTTTGACCTCGATTTCTGGCACCTGTGGCGCTATCGCGATCTGCTGCTCCTGTTCGCGATGCGCGACATCAAAGTCCGCTACAAGCAGACCTTGCTTGGTCCGGCTTGGCTGATCCTGCAGCCCCTGGCGCTTACCGCAGCCTTGACCACCGTCATCAGCGGTATCGCGGGCATTTCAACCGGTGGCCATCCCGCGCCAATCTTTTATCTGACAGCGCTGGTGCTGTGGTCGTATTTTTCCCAAGTCGTCTCCACCGCGAGCCAGGTCTTCATTGCTAACGGTCATCTTTTCAGCAAGATCTACTTCCCGCGACTCGTCGTTCCCGTGTCGTCGCTGCTGTCGAACGGTGTGGCCCTGGCGATCCAGCTTGGGGTCGCATTGGCCTTCCTGCTCTGGTACCAACTGACAGGAAAAGTGGACGGGTTGTCGTGGCGCCTCGCGTTCTTTCCGCTGGTGATCATCCAGATCGCGGCATTCTCGTTGGCTGTTGGGCTTTGTCTAGGAGCGTCAACCGCGAAATACCGCGATACAGCTCATATGACTCCGTTCTTGATTCAGATCTGGCTGTTCGTGACGCCGATCATCTTTCCTTTTTCGGCCATTCCCGAGCAGTACCGGACGCTGACCGGATTTCTGAATCCGCTCGCTGTCATAATTGAGGAAGGGCGCTGGTGCTTCCTCGGCACCTCGGCAGTCGGTGCGCCACAAATCGCTGCAGCGCTTGTCACGACCTCGGTCGTGCTGTTCATCGGCATCGTGATCTTTCAACGCGTCGAGCGAACGGCCATGGACATGCTGTGAAGAGCAATGACAACCCTTGCGGCCCCGTAGAGGGTGAAGGTCGCCTTTCGTCGGCCGCCGCGCATTCTGCACAATGGGCACGACGCCGATGCCATTGATCTCCGTCATCACGCCTTTCCTCAATGTCGAGCGATTTCTTCCGGCCGCGATCGAAAGCGTGCGCGCGCAAACCTTCACCGACTGGGAAATGCTACTCATTGACGACGGATCATTCGACGGGAGCGTTGCGATCGCGGTGGCTGCAGCAGCCGCAGATCCGCGAATCCGTTTCATTCGATCGAACGGCGAGCGTCGCGGCGCCGCCGCGGCGCGCAATGCCGGAATCGCGGCCGCGTCGGGCATGTTCTTCACGTTCCTGGATGGCGACGATATATTTGAGCCGGAAAAATTCGAGACGGAACTTGCGATCTTTGACGCGCATCCTCGCATCAAGCTCCTTTACGGACCGACCCTGTGGTGGTTCCCCGATGAGCCGCACAGGAACTGGACCGACTCGATGCCACGCCAATCGGACCGTCTGCACATGCCGCCCGACCTGCTCGACCAGGTCATCGTGCGCCAGCGGGCTCATGTGCCGTGCATCTGCTCGATCATGGTTCACCGCGAAGCTTTGGTAGCGGTGGGCGGCTTCGATGAGGCGTTCGAGCTCTACGAAGACCAGACCCTTCTGGTAAAGCTGCTGTTGCGCTATCCGGTATTCGTGACATCCACGCCCACCGGCCGCTACAGGCAGCACCTCGATTCGACATCGGCCAAGGCGACTGCTTTCGGCATCTACGATCGACTGCGCCCGCATACTGCTCGCATTGGCTTCCTCGAATGGGTTGAGATGCATGCGTCGACCTCGGGATTGATGACGCCGAAGTTGCAGCGGGCGCTCCGCTTCGCATTTGCGCGCTATCCGGCCCAGCGTCGGCCCCTGACACTTCGCGATAGGTTTGACCTCGCCATCGAAGCCGGACGCCGGTTCGCTCGGCGGCTGACGCCACGCCGCACCCTGTCGAAGGTGTTCAGGCTGCTGACGAGAGCACGGAAGTAAGTGGGCGGGACCGGTGCGCGGATTGGATCGCGAACCGAGCCTGAGATTTCTGATATCAACGATACCTTTTTACGTGAATGACAAGGTCGCATCGCCACGCTGGGGGCGACGTGCTAAAACTGACGAGTGTCCATCATTTCTGTGCCAAAATTCTGTTTGTGACGCCTAAGGTCGCGTTCGATTTCTGGCAACGAACACCAGCCCGTTGCCTCTTTGCGAAGCTAAGGAGAATTTGGCTGTTTCATGATCGCAGTCGTCATAACAACTTACAACCATACTCGGTTTCTTGAGGAAGCCATTCAGAGCTGTCTTCGTCAAAGCCGGCCGATGGATGAAATTATTGTCGTGGACGACGGATCCACCGACAATCCGGCATCGGTTGTCGAGCGTCATGCAGGCGTGCGCCTGATCAGGCAGGACAATTGCGGGCTCGCGGCCGCCCGAAACACCGGACTGGAGGCTTCCAGATCCGATTACATCATCTTTCTGGACGCGGATGATCGTCTCCTTCCGAATGCAATTGAGACGGGCGTGCGAATGCTGGTTGCGCATCCAGATGCGGTTCTCGCTTACGGAGCTCATCGCTTTATCAATGGAAGCGGTGCGATCGAGTCAGACAAGCATCACGTCGCGCTTATTGAAGATCCTTATCTTCAGTTACTGCGGACGGGAAACTTCATCGCGATGCATGCGACCGTGGTTTATCGGCGGGAGAGGCTCGCGGCCATGGGCGGGTTCGACACTTCAATGCGGTCCTGCGAAGACTATGAGCTATTCTTGCGAATCGCCCGGCGCGGTTCGATCGTAACGCACGACGATCTCGTCGCCGAGTATCGCATGCACGGCGACAACATGTCGAAGGATCGATCAATGATGCTCGCTGCAGCATTGTCGGTGCTTGACAAGCAGTTGGCAGGTCCGGTTGACGACGATGTGCGTCTTGCAGTCCGCGATGGTAGGCGGTTCTGGAAGACCTACTATACCGGAGAGTTGACTACTGAGGCTTTGCGCGCGATCCGCGCCGAACCCGCCAAAGCGATTCGCATGCTGCGGCAGGCTTTGCAGATGTCGCCGCCGATCGCGCTGCAAACGGCGGCATTTAGGATAAAGCGCAAGGTCGGCAGGCGTGTGCAACGGTTGCTCGGAGCTTCCGGCGCCGATTGGCGGGCTCCGCCCGTCGGTTCGGTGCGGTTTGGGGATTTCGCACGCACGATGCCGATGAGCCGCTCATTTGGATATGATCGCGGCAAGCCAATAGATCGGTATTATATCGAGAATTTCATACAATTGAATGCGGCCGACATACATGGCCGTGTGCTGGAAATCGGCGACAACAGCTACACGATGCATTTTGGCGGTGCTCATGTCGCCAAGAGCGACGTGCTGCATGTTGATCCCGATAGTCCAAACGCGACCATCATAGGCGACCTGTCGCAACCCGGAGTCCTGCCGTCAAACGCCTTCGACTGCATCATCCTCACGCAAACACTTCATCTGATCTTCGACATGTCGGCCGCGGTCGCTGCACTGGCCGAAGCGCTCAAGCCCGGGGGCGTGCTGCTGCTAACTGTTCCTGGCATCACCCCGGTCGATCGCGGCGAGTGGGGCAGCACGTGGTTCTGGTCATTGACGCAGGCGGCTTTGGCGAAGTTGCTTGCGAAATCCTTCAGCACGGCGAATATGGCGCTCGAAACTCACGGCAACGTCTTTGCGGCAGTTTGTTTTCTCCAGGGGCTCGCCAAGGAAGAAGTTTCTGACCAGAAGCTCGACGTCCGGGATACCGCCTATCCTATCGTTGTCACGGCGCGCGTCGTGAAGGACGGGCTGACCGCGGATCAACCCGGCAGTCGAACCGCAAATGTTACGGCTTGAGATCGATGACAGAATTGCCAGCCGTTGAGGTCCGAGGACTTTCCAAGCGCTACCGGCGCGGCGCGATCGGCGTGCGCTCATTGCGTGAGGAGGTCGAACAACTTGTCGCGCGTCTGCGCTCGCGGGAAGCCGAAGCTTCCCTCAATGAATTTTTCGCCATCAAGAACATCACTTTTTCCGTTCCGACTGGCACCGTTTGCGGTATCATCGGACGCAACGGCTCGGGAAAGACCACGCTGCTCAAGGTTTTGACCTCCATCACGGCTCCGGATGAGGGCGAGGCAGTGATGCGAGGCCGGATCGGAAGCTTGCTGGAGGTAGGGGCCGGATTCCATCCGGATCTCGACGGGATCGAGAACATCTACCTCAACGGCGCGATCCTCGGCATGAGTAAGGCCGAGATCACGCGTAAGCTAGACCGGATCATCAAATTTGCCGATATCGGCAGCTTTCTCGAAACGCCGGTCAAGCGTTATTCGTCCGGCATGTATGTTCGGCTTGCCTTCGCGATCGCTGCTCATCTGGAGCCGGAGATTCTCGTCGTCGACGAGGTGCTTGCTGTCGGCGATGCTGAATTTCAAAGGAAATGTATCGGCACGATGAAGAACGTCGCGGGTGAAGGTCGGACCGTGCTGTTCGTGAGCCACAACATGGCCATGGTTCGGCAGCATTGCACAAAAGCGATTTATCTGGACCGCGGCCTTCTGAAGGATTTTGGCGAGGCATCATCGATCATCGATGCGTACCTGTCGAACACCGCCGCAAGCAGCAACGGTTCCGAGCGCGTTGGCGATGATGACCTCTGGATGCAGGTGGCTATTGTGTATCCGGGTACGCGCGAGCGATGCAGCCAACTCAAATTTGGCGGCGATTACGATTTCGTGCTGAAGCTGGGCGCGAGGAATTCGTTTCACCGAAGCGTGGTTCACATCCAGATTTTTGATCAGGAAGGCAACTTGATCTCTGTGCTCGAAAGCCTCGCGGAAGGTGTTGGCCAATTTGACATAGTTGGGCAGGCCACGGTCGTATTCAGCGTGCGATCTTTGGGATTGTTGCCAGGCACTTATAGCGCTGGAGCGGCTCTCTATGCGTGGGGAGAGGATGACCCGGACCTCGCAAGCGAGAACTTGCTAACGTTCGACGTTGTTGCAGCAACAGTCAATGACTCCTATTGGCCATATCTGAAAGAGCACGGGATTGTGCGACTGTCGCATTCTGCCCAGTTGCTTGAGGTGGATTGAAGGCGCGTGGAGAGGCGTCCTGGCGAATACATCTTCGCTGTAGTTCAATCCGTCGACCGCGCGACCGCAACGCTCGCGCGCGTCCTGCAAAGACTGAAGGACAATCCGGGCTTGCGGGAACTCCTCGGTCAGGCATCGCGAAACGAATGGAGGAAAATTTCTCGCTTGCCGCAGTCGCCGCCGCTCTCGATCGCTTGTTGACCAGGCGGTAGGGCTCTTCCGCAAAAAAGATCGTCACAACCGGCTGCGATACCAGGCCAGCGCCGTTTCGACGATCCGGTCGATTCCGGATTGCTCAGGCATCCAGCCGAGTTCCCGGGCCGCCTTGCCGGCCGCGGCTACAAGCGCAGGCGGGTCACCTGCCCTGCGCGGACCGTAGGCCACCGGAAGGCGCGTTCCCGACGCCCGGCTCACCGCCTCGACCAACTCGTTCACCGTCGTTCCGGTTCCGGTGCCGAGATTGTAGACGTGGACTCCCGGATCGCGGAGAAGCTTCTCTCCTGCCAGGACATGCGCACGGGCGAGATCGGTGACGTGGACATAGTCCCGCACCGCGGTTCCGTCACGGGTGTCGAAGTCGGTGCCATTAATGGTGAAAATCCTGCCCGACCTAACCGCCGCCTCGATAGCGAGCGGAATGACATGCGTTTCCGGTTCATGCCGCTCACCGATCTCGCCGTCGGGATCACATCCGGCCGCGTTGAAATACCGGAGCACAACCGCGTTGAGGCCATGGGCATCCGAAAGATTGTCCACCATTCGTTCCACGATGAATTTCGACCATCCATAGGGATTGATGGGTGACTGCGGATGCGTTTCGTCAATCGGAGAACGAATCGGAACGCCGTAAGACGCGCAGGTGCTCGACAAGATCAACTTGTCGACGCCGATCTTCAGCATTTCCTCGAGCAAGACCAGCGTCCCAAAACTGTTATTTCGGTAGTAGAGTTCCGGGCGCTCGACGGACTCGCCGACATAGGCGTAAGCGGCGAAATGCGCCACCACATCGGGCCGATACTGGTGCAGCGCCGCTGCCAACGCTGTGACGTGGCAAATATCGCCCTCGACAAGCGGTCCCCATTTGACCGCGTCGCGCCAGCCGCGCGAGAGGTTGTCATACGCAATGACCGACCAACCGGATTCAGCGAATGCCTTGCAACAGTGCGAGCCGATATAACCCGCCCCGCCAGTGACCAAGACGGTCTTCATTCGGCTGCAGCTGACCGAGCATATTCCGATGAAACCAAGTCATCGAAGTAGGCAATGGTCGTGGCGAGACCATCGCGCAATGCAATTCTTGGCTTCCAGTTGAGCTCGCGCAAAGCACACCCGATATCAGGCTGTCGCTGCCTTGGGTCATCGACGGGCGAGGGTAAAAACCTGATCTTGGATCGGCTTCCGGTAAGTTCGATCACGAGATTGGCGAGCTCGAGTATCGTGAATTCGACCGGGTTGCCGAGATTGATTGGACCGGTAATATCGTCGGCCGTGTGCATCAGGCGAACCAGACCGTCGATGAGATCGTTGACGTAGCAAAATGAGCGTGTCTGCTGGCCGGTGCCGTACACGGTTATCGGCTTGTTTTGCAGTGCCTGCACGATGAAATTGGAAATGACACGGCCGTCGTCCGGACGCATCCTCGGACCGTAAGTGTTGAAGATGCGCGCTACCTTGATCCGCAGCCTGTGCTGCCGCCAATAGTCGAAAAACAGGGTTTCGGCACACCGCTTGCCTTCGTCGTAACAGGAGCGCGGGCCTACCGGGTTTACCTTGCCCCAATAGTCCTCGGTCTGCGGGTGAACCTCGGGATCGCCGTAGACTTCAGAGGTGGACGCCTGAAGGATCTTTGCGCGAACCCGCTTGGCGAGCCCCAGCATGTTGATCGCCCCATGGACGTTGGTCTTTGTCGTCTGGACCGGATCGAACTGGTAGTGAACAGGGCTTGCCGGGCAAGCAAGGTTGTATATTTCATCAACTTCTATGTAGAGCGGGAATGTCACGTCGTGGCGAATGATCTCAAAGGATCTGTTGTCGAGCAAATGCGAGACGTTTCTCCGAGTTCCCGTGAAGAAATTGTCGACGCATACAACCTCGTGGCCATCAGCGAGCAACCGCTCGCATAAGAACGATCCCAGAAAGCCTGCGCCCCCAGTCACCAAGACTCGCTTTACCCGCTGCATTTTTGGGATCCTCACGCCAGTTCTTCACGCAATCGAATGCCCCAAGGCGAGCATAGTAAATAAATGCTGCGCCGCAACACAAAATGTTAACGTAGTTGAAATAGTCCGTGAGACGCGGCCTTAGAAATGCGCAAAAACCGGCTCAATCCGGCTGTTTTGGCAGGTTTCGTCCGAAGCTCGGACTTATTCACACTTCGTGTTGGCGCGAGCGCGCTGCGTTGCAGCATGATCGATCGCTAATAGGGATGAGAACTCGGGTCCTGCACAGACCTGATCGCGCAGAGCACAAACTCCCCATCGTGGGCGATGGAAGCCTCGCGACTTGGGGTCAAAAGCTGACATAGCGATGTCCATTTTCGACCCCCTGCGTCCTCTCTCCGCCAACCTACGCCGGTTGCAACTCGCTGCGCGGCAGCCGCGGGAAGGCGATCGCCACCGCCACCGCGCCGAGTCCGACAAGGGCCGACCCGATGAACAGCCAGGAATAGCTGGCATAGGCATCGAACACCATGCCGCCGGCGAGCGGGCCGAAGGCCATGCCGATGCTGGACAGCATGGTTACAGCACCAAACACCGTGCCGAGGATGCGCTGGCCGAAATATTCGCGCGCCAGCACCGCATAGAGCGGCATCACGCCGCCATAGGTGGCGCCGAAGATGATGGCGAGCGTATAGAATTGACCAAGCTCACTGACGGCAAGATAGGCTGCGATCACCACGGACTGTATCGCCAGACCGGTAATCAGCACCGGCTTGACCCCCAGCCGGTCGGCAAGCACGCCGTATAAAAGCCTGCCGCCCAGCCCCGCTAGGCCCTCGATGCTGTAGATGCTGACCGCCGCCATCGGCGCTATGCCGCACAGCATCGCATAGCTCACCATGTGGAAGATTGGCCCGGAATGCGCCGCGCAGCAGGCAA
The DNA here is from genome assembly GCF_003997585.1 of Mesorhizobium sp. M5C.F.Cr.IN.023.01.1.1. NCBI lineage: Bacteria > Pseudomonadati > Pseudomonadota > Alphaproteobacteria > Hyphomicrobiales > Phyllobacteriaceae > Mesorhizobium > Mesorhizobium sp. M5C.F.Cr.IN.023.01.1.1. Next base: position 54,867 of record NZ_RZSU01000019.1, read on the forward strand.
AGAAGGTCAGTGCCAGAACGATGAATTGCGGCGAGCGCAGCGCTTGGCGAACCGACATGCCGGTATCGTTGGCGGCAAGGTCGGAGGTGGCGTCGCCAGCGGCAGGCTTGGGCGGCTGGCGCACCAGCAATGCGGCCGGCACCAGAAGCGCCCACGCCGCGACGCCGATGACGAACATGGCGGTGCGCCAGTCATAGGCCGAGATCAGCCAGCGCGCGAAGGGCGAGATGGTCATTGGTGCCACGCCCATGCCGGCCGAAACCAACGAAACGGCAAGGCTGCGGTTCTTGTCGAACCAGGCCGTGGTCAGCGCGATCATCGGCGCGAAGAAGGCGCTTGCCGCGAGGCCGACGAGCACGCCATAGGTGATCTGAAAGACAAGCAGCGAGCCGGTGCGGCTGGCCAGTACCAGCGCCAGCCCGAGCAGCACCGCACCTGTCATCACCACGATGCGAGCGCCGTAGCGATCGTAAATGGCGCCCCAGGCGAAGCCGCCGAGGCCCATCACCAGGAAGTTCAGCGTCATCGCGCTCGATATGCCGGCGCGCGACCAATCTGTGTCGAGCGTCATCGGTTCGAGGAAGATCGCCAGCGAGAACATCGCCCCGAGGGCGACACAGGTCATCAGGGCGCCAGCCGCGACGATGACCCAACGATAGGAAATGCGCATATTTTTCTCCCGAGATCGTTTGGACACGGCGCGACTTCTTTCGAGCTTCGTCACACCGCTTGCGTCCGAAGGACGATGGCGACATTTCGACTCCTACAATCCGGTTGCATTTTTTATCCAGTCGGGAAATCGCGCCACTCGATTGCTCCATTGCATTGACCGTGCACCGTCCTAAGCTAGCTTTCAAACTGGCGATCAGGAGCTATCAAGCATGGAACTTCATCGCGGCCGTCTCATCGACCACATCCAACTGGTCGTCAGGGATCTCAAGGCCAGCCGGCGCTTCTACGATGCGCTTTTCAAGGTGCTCGATATTCCGATCGGCGGCAGCGCCGAGGATTATTTCTGGGCCGACGAGCTATTCGTCTCCAGCATCGACAGCCGGGCCGCGAGCGGACAACTGACCGGGCGCCACCATCTTGCCTTCCAGGCAAAGGACCGCGCGATGGTCGACGATTTCTACAAGGCCGGCCTAGATGGCGGCGGCACGGACAATGGCGCACCGGGCGAGCGGCAGCACTACCATCCCGGCTACTATGCCGCCTTCCTGCTCGATCCCGACGGCAACAACATCGAGGCCGTCTTTCACGGGCCGGCCAACCGCAGCGCCGCCTCGGTGAAGATTACGTTCTGATGACCGGGTGACGGATCGACTACGGACGCCATCCCGCCCGCCTTATCGCGTCAGCGCCGCCATTTGGCTCGCCAGGAAGTCGACGAACAGCCGGGCGCGGACCGGTAGCTGTCGCCCATACGCATGGACGATGTGCACCGGCATGGTCGGCATCGCCACCTCGGGCAGGATGCGGACCAGACGGCCGGCGTCGAGATCGTCCTGCACGGCAAACTGCATCAGATGCGCAATGCCGGCTCCGGCAAGCGCCGCATTGCGGATAGCACCGCCGTCATCGGTATCGAGCCGCCCGTTGGGCACGATCACCGTGCCGTCGGCGAAGGTGACGGGATAAGGCCGGCCGGCCATCTGGTAACGGACGAAGTCGTGGCTCTGCAACGCCTCGATCGATGCCGGCCGGCCGCGCCGTTCGACATAGGCCGGCGAGGCCACCAGCACGATCGGCAGATTGGCGATCTTGCGCGCGACAAGCCCGGTATCCGACAGCGCCCCCATGCGCACCGCGAGGTCGTAGCCTTCGCGGATCAGGTCGGCGTGACGGTCGGTGACGCTGAGCTCGAGCTTCACCTCGCCGTGCTGAGCCAGGAACGCTTGCGCCCAGGAGGCGATCAGGCTGCGCCCGAGTTCGACGGCTGCCGTTACGCGCAGCAGACCGTGCGCCATATCGGCCATCTGAACGACGTCCTCAGCATCATCCAGCGCTCTCAGCAAAGGCGCGACCCGCTCGTAATAGGCGAGGCCTTCGCTCGTCAGTCCCAGCCAACGCGTCGAGCGCTGGATCAGCCGCACGCCCAGCCGCCGCTCGAGCCGCGCCACGCTCTTCGACACCGCCGACGGGCTGGAGCCCACCAGCCGGCTGGCGGCATGGAACGAACCGGCATCGACCGTGCGCACGAAGGCGACAAGACCGGCAGTCTTTTCGAGGATGGTTGTCATTCAGGAATTCCAGGCACGAAAGAACCGATCTATGCGATTCTAATACGCTATCCGATCACTACTAAATACCGTTCATCATCAACAAAGGAGAGATTTGATGAGCAAGCTGAACGGCAAGGTCGCCATCGTCACCGGCGCCTCCAAGGGTATCGGCGCCGGCATCGCCAAGGGTCTTGCGGCGGCCGGTGCCGCCGTGGTCGTCAACTATGCCTCGTCGCGGGAAGGTGCGGACCGCGTCGTTGCCGCGATCAGGGACGCAGGCGGCCGGGCCGTTGCCGTCCACGGCGATGTGTCGCAAGCGGCCGACGTGCGCCGCCTGTTCGAGGCCGCCAAATCGTCGTTCGGTGCGCTCGACATCCTGGTCAACAATGCCGGCGTGTTCGCATTCGAACCGCTGGAAGCTGTGACCGAGGCCGAGTTTCACCGCGAATTCGACACAAATGTGCTGGGCACTATCCTGACCATCCGGGAAGCGGTGAACCATTTCGGTACCGGAGGCGGCAGCGTCATCAACATCAGCTCGGTCGCCAGCCTCAACCCGCAGCCGAACTCGCTGGTCTACGCCGCCACCAAGGGCGCAGTGGATTCGATCACGCTGTCCATGTCGAGAGAACTGGGCGCCCGCAACATCCGCGTCAACGCCATTGCCCCAGGCGGCGTCGACACCGAAGGCCTGAAACGCATCGGCATCGTCGGCAGCGAATTCGAAAAGCAGATCATCGCCATGACCCCGCTCGGGCGCTTCGGCCTGCCCGACGACATCGCCCGCATCGCGGTTTTCCTAGCCTCCGACGACGCGTCCTGGCTGACCGGCGAGCGCATCACCGCCTCGGGCGGTTGGCGGTAAGCATAGAGCCGCGGACCGGCCGTTTCACGCCCCAGGCGGCGCGACGTCGATAAAACACCGCAATCGATGACACAAGCGATCTAAGCCCTATGTTGCGGCGAGGGAGGAGCGCCGTGCGGTATCGATGACGACGCGGAGCCAGGGCGATAACGGATGACGGACGACGAAAGAGCAATCCGAAAGCTGGTCGAGACGTGGATGGATGCGAGCAAGCGTGGAGACACCGCGACCGTCCTCAGCCTGATGACGGACGACGCGATCTTCATGGTTCCCGGCCGGGAGCCCTTCGACAAGGAGATCTTCGCGGCGGCCGCGCAGGAGATGGCCGGCGTTCATGTCGACGGCACGAACGAAATCGTTGAACTACAGCTTCTCGGCGACTGGGCCTTCATGCGCGGTCGTATCGATATGACCGCGACGCCGCCGAACGGGAAGCCGGTGCGTCAATCGGGATACACGCTGACACTCCTGCGCAAGGAGGCTGACGGTGAGTGGCGGCTGGCCCGCGATGCGAACCTGCTGACCCAGCAAGGCTAGAGCCGGTCTCCGCATCTCGGCATCTGAAGGCGCGCCAGGGAGAGCGATAAGGTGGCGAAGATGCGATAAAGGTCGCCCTGAACAGCGTTCCCCTTCTCCACTGATCATACCGGCAACAGGGCGTTCGGCTTGACGTCGGCGATGGAGGCGAAAGTGTGCGTTTCGCGCACGCCGGGCAGTGGCAGGATGACCCGCTGCAAGAAATCCTGGAACACCGCCATATCGGCGATCCGCGCCTTGACCAGGTAATCGAAACCGCCAACCACCATATGGCACTCCAGAACCTCCGGAGCTTTCGCCACCGCTTCGGCGAAGCGGTCGAAGACATGCGGCGCCGTGTGGTCAAGCCGGACCTCGATGAACACCAGCGTTCCCCGGCCGACCTTGCGCGGATCGAGCACGGCCCTGACCGCGGTGATGAACCCGTCGCGGAACAGGCGCTTCACCCGCTGGCTGGTTCCGGTCGGCGAAAGCCCGACACGCCCGGCAAGATCAAGGGTCGTCCGGCGCCCGTCCTCCTGCAGCAGCCGGAGCAGGCTGCGGTCTATCTGATCGAGATCGCCCATTTCATAATCCACGCTATCTAAGCGATTTGTGTGCTGATTTCACGCAGAGATGCCAAAATCAACGTATTTCATCACATAAAGCCCCGCAATAGCCTGCGCTTCTCTCACCCACTTAGAGCAAACGTGGTGAGCCGATGTCGACAAACAAAAGGAGTGCAGGATGACCAAGGGAGTGTTCAATCCAGCCGGCAGGAGTGCGGCGGAAATCAGCAAGGGAGCGACCGAGATCCTGGTGCTGAGCGAAGCCGACGTGACGGCGTGCATCGACCTCAGCCAGCTTCTCGATGTTTTGGAAGACGGCTTCAAGGCGCTGTCACAAGGCAAGGTCGTCAATCCACCCCGACCACAGCTCGACATCCCCGGGGCCGGCTACAGCCTCGCCATGCCGGCCTGGATGGAGGGCATGAACCTGACCGTCAAGATCGTCAATGTCTTCGAAGGCAATTTGGCCAAGAACCTGCCCAGCCACCTCGCCACCATCAGCCTGTTCGATCCGCTGTCCGGCCTGCCGGTCTGCATTATGGACGGCACCTTCATAACTGCGGTGCGAACCTCCGGCTCCGCCGTGCTGTCGGTGCGCGCGCTTGCGCGCCGGGAGGCCAGGATAGCGACCGTGGTCGGCGCCGGCGTCCAGGCCAACCAGCACCTGCATCTGTTGCCGCTGGTACGCGACTTTGCCGAAATCCGTGTCGCTTCGAAGAGCTTCGACGATGCGGCAGCGCTTGCCCGGCTGCATCCGTCGGTGGTGGCGGTCGCCGACCTCGAGGCGGCAGTGCGCAGTTCCGACGTGGTATGCCTGGCGACCCACTCCTACCAGCCGGTGATCGACCCAGGCTGGGTCCAACCGGGCACGCATGTCTCGTCAGTCGGGGTGGCGCCGCCCGGCGGTGAAATGCCGATCGAGCTCATCGGCAAATCCACTCTTTTTGTCGAAACCACGGATGCATTCAACCCGACCCCGGTCGGTTCTTGCGAGCTTGCCGGCTTCGATCCGGATTTCGGCACCGAGCTTGGCGCCATGCTGCTCGACCGCGCGCCGGGTCGCTTTTCGGATCAACAGATCACCACCTACAAGGCGATGGGCATTGCGATGGAAGACATGGTCGCCGCCGACCTCGCCTATCGTTGCGCCAGGCGTCTGCGCAAGGGAAAGCTCATCGTGCTGTAGGCGCGTGCCGCGAGCCGGGCGGGATCGACGTTGCTGACAATAGCGCTTTCGCGGAAACGGCCGGGCTAAAGGCCGGCCCTCAGGCCGGCTCGCGCTTCAGCGCCTGCGCCATGCAATGGATGCCGCCGCCGGTCTTCGAGATCTCGCTCATATCGACCGCCGCGACCTCGAAGCCGCGCGCCTTGAGCTGGCCGATCAGCGTCTGGCTCGAACTCGGCGCGATCACCCGGTCCTTGCCCAGCGACATGAAGTTGCAGCCCAGTGCCATCGTGTCCTGGAACGGCACGTCGATGATTTCGTGGCCCTTGCCCTTCAGCCAGTCGACGATGCCCGGCTCCGTGCAGGCAAGGCAGACGGCGGTCAGCTTCTCGGCGATCGGCACCACCATCAGGTCGATATGGACATAGTATTCGTCGATGAAGGCGATGCGGGTTTCCCAACCCTCCTTGTCGAACCAGGCCTGGACCTGGCGCGCGCCCTCCTCCTGCGTGCGGGCGCCGCCGCAGCCGATCAATACCACGCCGTCCTCGATAACGTTGAAATCGCCGCCCTCGAAAGTACCCGCGGTGATCATGTCGTAGATCGGGATGCCGAGCTTCTCATAGGTGCGGATCGCCGCATAGTTCTCGCCGCGCCGCCACCACTGGGCCATGGCGGTGATAATGGCTCCATACGGCGTCATGACGCTGGAATCGCGCGAATAGACCTGCATCGGCAGTTCCGGCGTCGGCTCGTGCCAGTGGATGCTGACGCCGAAATGCTCGTAAGCGGCGACCAGGTCCTTGTGCTGCGCCTGCGCGATCTGGACGTTGCAGGGCGCCTCACGCAGATGCTTGCGCGATAGCGAGCTGGTCGAGAGGTGGCGCAGGAAGTTCGGCGAGCCGAGCAGGACGTCGGTCAGGACGTCGGTCTCGTTGGCGAAGCCCCAGGCGGTCAATGGCTTGGTGCCGCCAGCCGGATTGCGGCGCTGCAACGAAAACGGCTCGGTGACGATGCGGTCATGGACGGTCATGAGGTTCTCCTGGCTTGTGTGATCACGCGGCTTGCGGGTTGCTTGGTATCCACCAGTCCCGTCCGCGCGGGGTGGTGACATATTCCGGCCAGCGGAAATGGATCGGCGGGTCATAGTCGCAGAGCGGCGCCAGCCAATTGCTGCCGCCGATGCCGCCGCCTGTGCGGGCGACGAACTCGTCCATCGCCGCGTCGCGGGCGGCCTTGTCTTCCAGCAGGCGAAGCGCTGCGAGCGCGATTGTCTTCGATGCGCAGGTAACCATCGGATCGATCGTCGCGGAAATGCCGCCCAGCGCGTTCATTGCCCAGGACGGATAGGCGTGGCCACTGTCGGAACGCAGCGCCGGGCGAGCGACGTAGAACCGCGCCGTCGGGGTGTGCCACGACATGTCGGTGTAATCGTCGGAGGTCGAATTGAGCTGCGACGGCGGCAGGTCGCGGCGCAGGATCGCCTCTGCATCCCTCGGTGCAATAAGCTGCTCCATCTCGGCGATGAACGGCTCGTCGGTCGCCGTGCCGCCGGCATTGACCTGGATTTCGCGGGCGATCTCCTTGGCCGCCTCGTCCCAGCGCGGCGGCCCGACCCTCGACAGCGCCTCATAGGCGATATCAGCGATGGCGTGATTGGCGAGCCCCGGACGCGATTTCGACACCCAGTGCCGCTCATGGCGGCAGCCGCTCATTTTCGCGGCGGCTTCCGCATTGCGGTCGAGCACGGCGGTCACCTGCTCGGCCATCGCCAAGGTCGGCACGCGGATCATGTACTGGATCTCGGCCAGGCGCGCCGGCAGATTGTCGGCGGTCGCCTGCCCCGCCGTCAGGATCGCCTCGCTGATCGACCAGCCGCCCTGGTGCGGCAGCATGGAATCGCGTAGCGCCTTGGACGCCATGTACATCATCATGAGCGCGTCGTTGGCACCCGGCGCCCTGACCGCCGAATGCGCCTGCGGAATCGGCGCACCATCGCTTGCGCGAACCCAATCGGGTTCGTCGCACACAAAGCGGTAGATCATCGCATAGGCCGCGCCGCAATGCGTGTCCCAGCGCGCCGTGTTGCAGAGCGGCAGCATGTAGAAGGGATGGAAGGAGATCATGCCGGCGAGGCCCTCGTAGTAGCCCTTTGCCGCATGGATCGGCTTCGACCCGCGCACCTTCTCCGCCGGCTCGCCGGTAAAGCGCAGCGTGCCGGGTATACCGTGGCGCTGCATCGCCGCCTTCGTCGCCAAAAGCCCGCCCAGGCTGGCAATGCCGAGGCCGGAATGCGGATCGGTGTGGCCGCCGGCCTCAGCGCCTAGACCAGGACGCGGTCGCTTGACGGTCGCCGCGTCCTGGGAATTGCCCGGCACCGCGTCATATTCGGCATACATACCAATGGTCGGCCCAGTGCCGTTGGTCCAATGGGCGCAGAAGGCGGTGGGCATGTCGCCGGAGCCTTCCTCCACAGAAAGGCCTTCGTGCTTCAGACGTTCCACATACCAGGCGGCCGACTGGTATTCGCGCCAGGCGGTCTCGCCGAAATCGAAGATCGTCCGCGTCCACGCCGACAGCGACGGCTGGATGTCATCCAGACAGGCAAGCGCGGTCGCTTGGGCCGAGTTCGTCACCGGTTCCTCCATGGACGAGAAGAAAGCAGTGAAGCGCGTCGTCAAAAAGTGATATGTTTTCCCGGCTCATGCAAATTCGGTTCACCTCTTGAGAATCCCATCGACGCAGGCGCTGCGCGCCCTCGACAGTTTTGCCCGTCACGGCAGCGTCTGGCGCGCTGCTGACGAACTGCATCTGACCCGCAGCGCCGTCAGCCATCAGCTTCGCCTGCTCGAACGCGATCTCGGCTTCGATCTGCTCGAGCGCATCGGCAAGGGCGTGGCGCTCACTCCGCGCGGCCAGCGCTATGCCAGCGACGTGCGCAAGGCGCTGACTGTGCTGGGCGACGCAGTGACTCGCCACGCCGGCACCGGCGTCGGCGGCTCGTTCAGCGTCAGCTGCACGCCGGGTTTCGCCTCGCTGTTCCTGTGTACTCACATTGGCGAATTCCGGCAGATGTATCCCGATGTTGCGCTGCGCATTCTGACGCCGCGACGGCTGGACGATGTCAGCAATGCCGAGGCCGACGCGTTCATCGCCTTCGGCGTCGGCAATTGGCCGAACCGCGCGGTCGAGCTATTGTGCGAAATCTCGTTTACGCCGCTGTGCAGCCCGACGCTGCTCAACAAGGTCGGCGGCTTTTCCAAACCGGCCGACGTGCTGCGCGCCAACCTCCTGCATCTCGGCGACACCGAGGACTGGGCGCGGTGGCTGGCGCTGTCCAAGGTCGAGAACCCCGACACAGAGGGCGGCATTTTCTTTTCCGACATGAACCTTGTTTTTTCGGCGGCGATCGCCGGCCAGGGCATCGCAATGGGCGACGAGTTGACCAGCCACCGGGCGCTGAGCGAAGGCCGGTTGGTGCGCCCCTTCGACATCGCAATCAGTTCGCCGCGGTCGTACTTCCTCGTCTCAGAGCATGCCAAGGCGAACCACCCGGTGCTGGATGTATTCAGTGGATGGTTGCGATCGAAGCTGTCGGAGAACCAGCGTTAATCTCCCCCTTGAGGGGGAGATGGCTGCGAAGCGGCCAGAGCGGGTCGCTTCGGCTGGGCTCGGCCTGCTGCAGATGGAGGTTGGCGTCCCACGCGAGACGACCCCCTCTGTCGCCTTCGGCGACATTTCCCCCTCGAGGAGGAGATTAGCTCCATAGATGAATCAAATTTGCCGGTCAGGCGAAAACTATTCGGTTGCGGTGAGCCGCCGCCCTGCCTACGATTTCAATCAGCATTGAGGACAAAGGCAGGATGCAGCAACCCGGCCGTGCCGCAGAGATCAAGGCAATCGGGATCGGCAAGAGCTTCGGCTCGTTCCGTGCGCTGGACGATCTGACGCTCGATATCGGCCGCGGTGAGTTCCTGACCCTGCTCGGGCCTTCCGGTTCGGGCAAGACCACCTTCCTGATGATCCTTGCCGGTTTCGTGCAGCCGACCGACGGTCGCCTTTACAGCGACGGCGTCGACATCACCGAGCGGCCGGCCGAACAGCGTGCGGCCGGCATGGTTTTCCAGGGTTACGCGCTGTTCCCCCATATGTCGGTCGAGGCCAACATCGCCTTCCCGCTCAAGGTGCGCAAGAAATCGTCGGCCGAGATCAAACGGCGTGTCGGCGAGATGATCGAACGCGTCGGGCTGAAGGGCCACGAGAAAAAACTGCCGTCGCAATTGTCCGGCGGCCAGCAGCAGCGCGTGGCGCTGGCCCGCGCACTGGTGTTCGAGCCGGGTGTGCTTTTGCTCGACGAGCCGTTCTCGGCGCTCGACAAGGGCCTGCGCGGCCAGATGCAGGCCGAGATGAAGCGGCTGCACCAGGAGACCGGCACCACCTTCGTCTTCGTCACCCATGACCAGAGCGAGGCGCTGGCGCTATCGTCGCGCGTTGCGATCTTCAACCACGGCAAATTGCTGCAGGTTGGCGCGCCTGACGAGGTTTACGACCGGCCGGCTAGCCGTTTCGTCGCCGAGTTCCTCGGCGAGATCAACATGCTGCCGCTGAAGGGCGTGCGCAACGCCGACAACGGCGCCACCGGCCTATGCGAAGATCGCACCATCACGCTGCGCGGCAATGCAAGCGCCGTCGGCAGCAACGCAATCCTGGCGATCCGGCCCGAATACATGTCGATCGCGCCCGAAGCGGCCGCCGGCGAGAACGGCATCGCCGCGACTGCGGCCGCTTCGACCTATCTCGGTGCCGCGACGCGGCTCGATCTCACGACGCGCCAGGGCGCCAAGGTGACGGTCTCGGTGCCGAACGAGGTCGCAGCGTCGGCACTCAGCAAGGGCAATTCCGTGTGGCTGACATGGCCGGCGGAAAAAGGTTTCCTCCTTCCGGACGGAGGACAATGACGATTGGCGTGGCGAAGCTGAAATTCGCCAAGCTGACTTTCGGGAAGTATCAACGACAAAAAAGGGGAACTGACATGACAAATGGAACCAAGAAACACTCCATCGAGGCGCTGTCCGCCAGGGCGGCGCGCGGTGAGATCTCGCGCCGGCAGTTCACGCAGCTGGCCGCACTCGTGCTGGCCGGCACGCCGATGCTGCTGCGCTCGACCGGCGCCTTCGCGCAAGCCAAGGAACTGGTGCTGGTCAATTGGGGCGGCGACGCCATCACCGCCTATGACGCGGCGTATGGCCAGGCCTTCACCAAGGAGACCGGCATCACCGTCAAGATGGATGGCTCCGGCCCGACAGAAGGCGCGATCGCGGCGCAGTTCAAGAGCGGCGCCCCGACCTGGGACCTGGTCGACGTCGACCCGTTCTCGGCGATCACGCTCGGCGCGCAAGGCATGCTCGAGCCGATCGACTATTCGATCGTCGATAGGAAGAAGATGCGCGAGGGCTTCGGCTGGGAACACGCCGCCTCGACCTATTTCTTCTCCTATGTCATCGCCTATGATTCCGAAAAATATGGCAGCCAGGCGCCGGCCGGCATGGCCGATTTCTTCGACGTGACGAAATTCCCCGGCAAGCGCTCGCTCTACAAATGGGGCGTGTCGAGCTGGGAAGCGGCACTGCTCGCCGACGGCGTCGCGCCTGCCTCGCTCTACCCGCTCGACCTCAAGCGCGCGCATGACAAGATCGCCGCCTTCAAGGAGAATGTGGTGGCCTATTGGGGCGGCGGCGCCGAAAGCCAGAGCGTGCTGCTAGACGGCGAGGCCTCGATGGCGATCGTCTGGTCGACGCGGGCCTCGCTGATCGAGCAGGATTCCGGCGGCAAGATCAAGTTCATCTGGGACCAGGGCCTGATCTCGCCCGGCGCGCTCGCCGTACTCAAGGGCAATCCCGGCGGCAAGGACGCGGCGATGAAGTTCATCGCCAGCGCCCAGGATCCGGAAAAGCAGCTGGTCATGTTCGACAAGCTCGGCCAGGGTCCGGCCAACCCGGCAACCGACGCGCTGATCCCCGCCGACAAGAAGCGCATCAACCCGGTCGACCCCGAAAACATGAAGAAGCAGATCACGCTCGACATGGAGTGGTACGCCAAGAACTACGGGGCCGCACTCGACGAATACACGAAGATCATCTCCGCCTGATACGACCGGGATAACCGGGGCCGAGATGAAAGCATATCTCTCCGACAGGATGGGCGCGGCGCTGTTGATGGCGCCGCTGCTCCTGTTCCTTGGCGCCGCCTATGCCTGGCCATTTTTCGGCGTCGTCAATTGGAGCTTCACGCTGCCAGAGCCGGGGCTCGGGCAGTATGGCACGCTCCTTAGCGACCCGCTGGTTCAGTCGGTGTTTGTCCGCACGCTGCGCATCGCCGCGATCGTCACGATTGTTTCGGTTGCAGCTGCCTATGCCATCACCGTGGTCTGGGTGCGCGGCACGCCGGCGCAGCGCGTAATCGCCGAATTCTGCATCATGGTGCCGTTCTGGATCTCGGTGCTGACGCGCGCCTTCGGCTGGGTGGCGCTGCTTTCCAATCGCGGCCTGTTCAATACCTGGCTGCAGGCGATCGGCTTCATCTCAGAACCGCTGACGCTGGTACGCAACGAATTCGGCGTCATCGTCGGCATGACGCATTTCCTTATCCCCTTCGCCGTGTTTCCACTGGCGTCTTCGATGCGCAGCCTCGACGACCGCGTGCTGCTGGCGGCGCGCGGCCTCGGCTCCAGCCGCATGCGCACCTTCTGGTCGGTCTTCGTGCCGATGACCCGCTCCGGCATCATCGGCTCGGCTCTCATCGTCTTCGTGTTTTCGCTCGGCTTCTTCGTGACGCCGGCGATCCTCGGCGGCGGCCGCAGCGTGATGGTCGCCGAGCTGATCTATCTCCGCATCTTCCAGAGTCCGGACTGGGGCCTGGGGGCGGCGATCAGCGTCGTACTGGTACTGTTCGTCGGCGCGCTGATGGCGCTGGTGTTCCGCTATGTCAGACCGAAGCAGCTGATCTGATGCCGACCTACCGCCCCGGCCCCGTCTCGCTGGTCCTCGCCGCCCTGGTTGCGCTATTTCTGCTGTTGCCGCTGCTTGCCGTCATCCCGGTGTCGCTGACGCCGACCCGCATGCTTGCAATGCCGTCAGGCGAATTGTCGCTGCGCCATTACCGGGCGCTGATCGAGGATCCGCGCTGGATCAACTCGATCCTGCTCTCGATCAGGATCGGCGTCGTCAGCAGCGCCTTCTCCACCGTGCTGGCGCTGTGCTTCAGCCTCGGCGTGTGGATGTTCCAGCCGCGCTTCACCGCGGCACTCGTCGGCTTCGTGCTGCTGCCGATGGTGGTGCCGCCGGTGGTCTCGGCGATCACGCTCTATTTCCTGCTGACCTCGATCTCAGGCGTCAGCTCGTTCTTCGGCTATGACACCTGGCTCGGTGTCGCCATGGCGCATGCGGTGATGACGGTGCCGTTCGCCACGGTGCTGATCCTGGTCTCGCTCAGCCAGCTCGACCGGCGCATCGACCTTGCCGCGCGCGGCCTCGGCGCCACCGTGTGGGAGCGCGCCACCCGCATAATCATGCCTAACATTAAATTCGGCATCGTCACCGCCGCCCTTCTGTCCTTCGTGCTGTCCTGGGAAGAGATAGGCGTCACCCTGTTCATCACCTCGGTCAACGCCATCACACTACCCAGGCTGATGTGGATGGGCCTGCGCGACAACATCGACCCGGCGATCGCCGCACTCTCGGTGATCCTGATCATCATCACGGTGCTGGTGCTGGGCCTGCGCAGCCTTGTGGTCAGGCTGCGCGGGGTGCGTTAGGGCAGGCCGTCGAAGACATCCCTGCAGAAGCGGCAGGCTTGTTACCTCAGGCAGCATGCAGCCTTGGGATAGCGCTGACGTCGACCTCGCGCTCCGCATGCCACGCATCATACGCGGCTTGCATCCTAAGCCAGATCGCGGCGCCGTCGCCGAACATCTTTCCAAGGCGAGCGGCGACAGTCGGCGACACCGGCTTCTTCTCGCGGATGATGTCGTAAAGCTGCTGGCGCGAGATTCCGAGCAGGTTGGCGAATTCCACCTTGGTCTTTCCGGTCGCCGGGATAATGTCGTCAAGCAGCGCTCCGGGGTGGGAGGGGCAGCGCTCCATCGGACGCGTTGGCTTATACACGCTCATAAACTACACGCTCATAAACGACTTCTCCATCTGGCCGCCTTAATGGTACTGTTCGCCTCAGAACCGTCTGAGCCTGCCAGAGGCGATAATCGCACCCGATGACGGTTGGGCGCTCGGCCGGATCGGGCCGACTACCTGGCAGAGCTATGTCGCGGCTACCCACTATCCCATGGCGTGGCGGATTGTCTTGGACAGACGGCTAAGGAATGCCGGTCTAGACGATGCGTCGAGCTTCCACGACAGCACCGCCGTCGCCATTTTCCGTGGCAACACCCCGATTGACAGGAACCAGGCGGCAAGGACGGCGCGCCGCCGCAGGGACGCGGTCATTTCGAGGCTGGCGACGGCGCCCGCCGCCCCGAGCGCCAGCCGGGAATCATTGACCACGGGATGCCGGCGTCTGTCTACGCACAGCGACGCCAGCCGCTCTTCCAGATGGACCGGATCGTGGCGGACAGCCTCCGACGGCACGATTGTTAAGCCGATCCCGGAGGCTTGATCCGACAGCGCCTGCATGCGGCGGAAATCGTGGGTTACCCTCCAGCGCGCCCGCTCGGCGAGCTTTTCACCGAAGACCGAATGGTTGGCGCCGTGGATCCGGTAGGCGCCGACGCATTCCTCAATGGACTGGACGTGCCCGTACATGGGCGCCAGCGTTGCAAGATAGCCGTCGGCGCCCTGGCGGAACTCCGGCTCTGGAATCGGCATGATCGATTCCAGGGTTGTGCGGTCAAAGGCCAGCCCGCTGGTCACGGTCGTCTGATAGCGGCCCTTGTGCAGGAGTTTCGGCATGACATCACCGCTGTCGAAGGGCAGTTCGGGTGGCGGAAAGACGTCCTTGATGCGTTGCCGCTCGTCGACGATATGCAGCCTGGACTGCACCTGGGCCGTTGCCGCATCCCAGCTGTCAACGATCGTGGAAACAGCGGTCGGATAGAGGTAGTCGTCGGCGTCGAGGAACAGGACGATCTTGCCCGAGCTTGCCGCAAAGCCGGTGTTGAACGCGGCGGCATGCCCGCCATTTTGCACTCGCGGGCATGCGACGATCTCGTCGCGATAGGATTCTATGATTGTCGTGGAATTGTCCTGCGACGCGTCGTCGACGACGATGACTTCGACGTCCGCGTAGTCCTGCTCAAGGGCGCTGTCGATGCTGCGTTTGAGGAAACGCGCGTAATTGTAGTTCGGGATGATGATGGATACCGGAATCCTCGGTACAGACTGCATCGCGTTTGACCTCGCATCTTGCTTTGGTTTCGGCAAAAGCCCGCTCACGGGCCTGCCCCCTCTTCAAGCGCGACGAGTTCCTGAGAGGAAAGCCTGCGCCTTCGTCAGGAGACGGGTCACGTCTCTTGCGACTTCGTACTGAGGCCGCCATGCCTTCGAGGGCTGCCGCCTTGGTCAAGGTAGCGGTCGGCGGCAGCAAAAGCTCCGAGGGTTTCGGCCGGTCGCAACCGAGCCCGACGGAAAAGTCTCGCCTCCGGTCGCGATCAGGTCGGGATCGAAGCGGACGGACGCCTTGAAGGCATGGCGGATACTGACCTTCAAATACGGCTGGAACAAGCCCCGCGCCGAAGACAGGGCCGCAAATCTATGGCGTTTCAGGCCGCATGTAGCCTTGGGATGGCGCTGACGTCCACTTCGCGCTCCGCGTGCCAGGGATCGTGAGCGGCCTGCATCCTGAGCCAGTTCGCGGCGCCGTCGCCGAACATCTTGCCAAGTCGGGCGGCGACGGCCGGCGACACCGGCTTCTTCTCGCGGATGATGTCGTAAAGCTGCTGGCGCGAGATTCCGAGCAAGTTGGCGATTTCCACCTTGGTCTTTCCGGTTGCCGGGATAATATCGTCAAGCAGCGCTCCAGGTGGGACGGGCAGCGCTTCATCCCGAGGCTTGGCGAGCGCTCCGTCAGGCCGGCTGCGTCTGTGTGGTCGCCGGGCCCGGCGCCGGCAAGACCGAGTTCTTGGCGCAGCGTGCGGTTTATCTGCTCGAGACGGGTGCTTGTCCGCCCTATCAGGTCCTCGCCATTTCGTTCAAGAGCGATGCGGCCGACAATCTCGCAGCGCGTGTGCGGCGGTGTCCGCCCGAGTTGGCGGGCCGCTTCGTCTCGCACACCTTTGACGCCTTCACTAAGGGCTTGGTCGACCGCGTCACCACCGCCAAGCGTTCTAGGGCTTGTCGGCTTCTTGTCGGTCGCGGAACGGATCTTCGGTTTGCGAGTTTGCCGGCTTAGACGTTTGCGGGCATAGAGAAGTCGGCGTGGCCGAGGAGATGTCCCTCGGGTCATGTACAACGGGCGCTGCGATCCGAAATGCACTCCGTGCAACAGGCACTGATGTCCGGGCGGTGAAGTCGTCCCAAAAGAGGTACATGCATGCGCGCGTTCTCTATTTCATCGGATGGGAAACTTGCAATCGGCGAGCGAGACTTCGTCGAAATACGATTTCGACTATTTGATAGGTAAGTGGAACATCAGAAATCGTACATTGAAGGAACATCTGATCGGCAGCGACGAATGGGAGGAATTTGACGCGACCCAGGAACTCCGCCCCGTATTGCTGGGGCTGGGCAATTTCGACATTTTCCATACGGAATTTGACGGAAAGCCATTCGAAGGTCTCACCGTGCGATTATTCAATCCGCAGACGCGCCTGTGGACGATCTACTGGGCTGACAGCAACGCAGTGAAACTCGACGGCGGAAAGGTTGGCTCGTTCGAGGGCGACGAAGGTGAATTCTTTGGCCGTGAGGTTGTCGCCGGCAAGGACGTTATCGTGAAATTCCATTGGGATATGCGCGACCCGAACGCCCCGATTTATAGCCGGGCGTTCTCCGCTGATGCAGGCCGAACCTGGGAATGGAATTGGTACTCGAACTTTTCACGACGGTGATCGACTAAGTTGGCCTAAACGATCTCGCCCTATTCGAGTCGGGGCGATCGTATTCCATATCGCGGAGTATGCGGGCATACTGCCCGAAGATGCGAATGCCTGTGCGCGCGCGATCGCAAAGAGCCCGGCGGCTCTTAACCACCAATCAGGCATGATCGTGCTTGACGATTGTCCGGTTTGTCTGGCTCCCAGGTGCAATTGGATGGCTGGATAACCACACTCTCACGTCCGGGAACGGTCGGTTTGGATTTAAGGCCGAACGCTCATTGACCAGATTAGCGTCCAATTTCGGCGAATTTCCTTCGGATCGCTCCAGACAACCGACTGACCAGTTTTGGGCGAAACAGACGTTCGCAGGAATCGGAAGGCCCTTTCGCCATACGAGTTCGAATCCTTGCGGGTGGAATGGCGCCGGGCAGGATTCCACCATCGGCTTAGAAGGCCGGCGCTCTGTCCCGAAGCCGGCGGCGGGCCGGCTCCGGGATATGACAATGCAGCCTGAACAATCAGGCGGCCTGCAGCCCTGGCAGCGACAGGTCAGCTTCCTCCGGCAAGTCGCCGGCCATCGCGGCAGCGAACTTGGTCTGGTCGAGTTCGCCTTCCCAACGCGCCACGACCACGGTCGCCACCGCATTGCCGACGAAGTTGGTCAGCGCCCGGCATTCCGACATGAAGCGGTCGACGCCGAGGATCAGCGCCATGCCGGCGACCGGCACCGTGGGTACGACCGAGAGCGTCGCGGCGAGGGTGATGAAGCCGGCGCCGGTGATGCCGGCGGCACCCTTGGAGCTCAGCATGGCGACGGCGAGCAGCAGGACCTGGTCGCCGAAGGTGAGCGGCGTGTCTGTCGCCTGCGCGATGAACAGCGCGGCCAGCGTCATGTAGATGTTGGTGCCGTCGAGGTTGAAGGAATAGCCGGTCGGAACGACCAGGCCGATCACCGAGCGGTTGCAGCCGGCGCGCTCCATCTTGGCCATCAGGCCGGGCAGTGCCGCTTCCGAGGACGAGGTGCCGAGCACCAGCAGCAGCTCTTCCTTGATATAGCGGATCAGCGCCAGGATCGAGAACCCGTTGTAGCGGGCAACGGCGCCAAGCACCACCAGCACGAACAGCAGCGCTGTCAGGTAGAATGTGCCGATCAGCATGGCGAGGTTGGCGATCGAGCCGATGCCGTATTTGCCGATGGTGAAGGCCATGGCGCCGAAGGCGCCGATCGGCGCGGCCTTCATCAGGATGGCAACGAGGCGGAAGATCGGCGTGGTCAGAGCCTGCAGGAAATCGACGACCGGGCGGCCGCGGTCGCCGACCAGCGCAAGAGCGAGACCGAACAGCACCGAAAAGAACAGCACCTGCAGGATGTCGCCCTTTGCGAAAGCGCCGGTGATCGTGTCGGGAATGATGTTCATCAGGAAGCCGACGATGCTGGTGTCGTGCGCCTTTTCGGCGTAGGCCGTCACCTTTGTGGCGTCGAGCGTGGCCGGATTGATGTGCATGCCGGCGCCGGGCTGGACGACATTGGAGACGACGAGACCGACGACAAGCGCCAGCGTCGAGAACACCAGGAAATAGATCATCGCCTTGCCGGCGACGCGGCCGATCTTCTGCAGGTCGGCAACGCCGGCGATGCCGGTCGCCACCGTCAGGAAGATCACCGGCGCGATCACCATCTTCACCAACTTGATGAAGGCGTCGCCGAACGGCTTCATCGCCTCACCGGTTTCGGGATAGAAGTGGCCGAGAAGCACGCCGGCGGCGATCGCCGCCAGCACCTGCACATAGAGATGCCGGTAGAAGGGAAGTTTGCCGCGCGGCTCGGCGGCAGCGAATGCTGTCTGCATGACGTCCTCCATTGTGCTCCGATCGAAAGCTCGACCTCCCGGAGCAATTGCATTGACACCCAGCAGCCTCGCGACCGCTGAATTCGTGTTTGCAACTGCCGTGCCAGACTGCGTGGAAGAAACCATCACTTTGATTTTATTGAGTATTCTCGAACTCAAGGATTCGTTCCGCACACAGAGAGTGCGGATATTCGCATGGTCGAGTTGTGCTTTTGTGCGAAATCATGCACAAATGGGCGATGCTGCAACGCCCCGCCGCTGGCTTATCGTCGACGCCCGAGCAACTCCGCAGGCGGGCGCGCCGTGCCTGGCTGCTGTTTGCGGCCATCGCCCTTGCGATCGCCACGGCCGCACTTTACGGCGCCGGCCTTTATGGCCGCACCACGGAGGTTGGGGCACTGGCGGCGCAAGGCCGCACCGACGCCAATCTGAAGGTCGCGCTGCTGCGCGCCGTGCTGGAGAGCCCGCGCGCCCTGCCCCTGCTTCTGTCGGAGGACCAGCAGGTGCGCGACGCGCTGTCACAGAAAAGTGCTGCTGCGGTCGATGTGCTGAACCGCAAGCTTGAAGGGCTGGTCTCAGGCACCAAGGCTTCGGTGCTCTATGTGATCGGCACCGACGGGCTGGCGATCGCCTCCAGCAACTGGCGCGAGCCGATCAGCTTCGTCGGCAACGACTACCGATTTCGCGATTATTTCTCCGGCGCGATGCGGGCCGGAACTGCCGAATATTTCGCGCTCGGCAATGTCAGCAAACGCCCCGGTCTCTACATCTCGCGCCGCGTCGGCGATGATGCCGCACCGCTCGGCGTCGTTGTCGTCAAGGCGGAGTTCGACCAGCTCGAGGCCGACTGGCACGAGGCGAACCGCCCGGCCTATGTCAGCGACGAGAATGGCGTCGTCCTGATCACCAGCGTGCCGTCCTGGCGCTTCATGACGACCGGGCGGCTTGCCGGGCCTGATCTTGCCGCCATTCAGAACAGCCAGCAGTTCGGCGACGCACCGCTGATGCCGTTGCCGATCGCGCGCCCGCAGGCGCTCAGCCCGGACGTGTCGATCGTCCACGCGGTGACGCCCGGCGGCAGCGACGCGGAATATCTCAGGCTTTCAACCCCGGTCCCTTCGACCCCCTGGCGGCTCGACTATCTCGTCCCGGCCGAAGCGCCGATCGCCGCCGCGGTCCGTGAAATGCGGCTCCTTGCACTCGGCGTTGTTGTCCCGTTGCTCGGCCTTGCTGCGTATCTGTTGTGGCGGCGGCAGTCGGGGCAAATGCGGATCGCCGCCGAACAGGCGGCGCGCACCGAGCTCGAACGTCGCGTGATCGAACGGACCGAGGATCTGAGCCGCGCCCGCGATCGGCTGCAGGCCGAGATATCGGGCCATCGCAGCACGGAAGCCAAGCTGCAGGTGGTGCAGCAGGATCTGGTCCAGGCCAACCGCCTCGCCATCCTCGGCCAGGTCGCCGCCGGCGTCGCTCACGAGATCAACCAGCCGGTCGCCACTATACGCGCCTATGCCGACAACGCCCGCGTCTTCCTCGACCGCAAGCAGACTTCGCCGGTCGAGGAAAATCTCGGCGCCATCGCAGCACTTACCGAACGCATCGGCACCATTACCGAAGAATTGAAAGCCTTTGCCCGCAAGGGTCGCACCGCCGCCGAGCCTGTCGAATTGCGCGGCGTCATCGAAGGCGCCGTGGTGCTGTTGAGAAGCCGCTTTGCCGGCCGGCTCGACGCACTGGCCATCGACCTGCCGCCGCCTTCCCTCAAGGTCATGGGCAACCGGGTCCGGCTCGAACAGGTGCTGATCAACCTCTTCCAGAACGCGCTCGAGGCGTTGGAAGGCCGCGACGACGCTCATGTGCGGGTTTCGGTCGAGGAGACGGCGGACGGTGTGACGGTCGGCGTGTTCGACAACGGACCGGGCATTCCGCCCGCAATCCTTAGATCGCTGTTCACGCCGTTCAACACCTCCAAGGAAAAAGGCCTCGGCCTTGGCCTCGTCATCTCGAAGGATATCGTCGCCGATTATGGCGGACGCATCGAGGTTTCGAGCGACCACCGCGGCACCCGCTTCACCATCCATCTCTTGAAAGCAGTGTAGTGGCAAAGGCTGCATGACCAACGACGACGCAGCGCCGGTGATCCTGATCGATGACGACAGCGATCTCCTCAGGGCCACCGAGCAAACGCTTGAGCTTGCCGGCTTTTCGGTATCGGCTTTTTCGGTGGCAGCCGAGGCGCTGGCCAGGCTGGACGCCGGTTTTGGTGGCGTGGTGGTGTCGGATATCCGCATGCCTCAGATCGACGGCTTGCAACTTTTCGACCGCATCCTGCGGCTGGATGCGGACATTCCGGTCATCCTCGTCACCGGGCATGGCGACATCGCCATGGCCGTCAAGGCGATCAAGGATGGCGCCTACGACTTCATCACAAAGCCCTTCGCCGCCGACCGGCTGGTGCAGAGCGTGCGACGGGCGGCGGAAAAACGCCGCCTGGTGATGGAGAACCGCGCCTTGCGCGAAGCGGCCGGAGAAGCGCAGGACGGCCTGCCGCTGATCGGCCAGACGCCGGCGATGGAAAGGCTGCGCCGCACGCTGCGCCAGATCGCCGACACCGATGTCGACGTGCTGGTGACCGGCGAGACCGGCTCCGGCAAGGAGGTGGTGGCAAGCCTCTTGCATCGCTGGAGCCGCCGCGCCAGGGGCAATTTCGTTGCGCTGAATTGCGGCACTCTGCCGGAGACGGTCATCGAGAGCGAGTTGTTCGGCCATGAGGCCGGCGCCTTCACCGGCGCGCAGAAGAAGCGGATCGGCCGCATCGAGCACGCCAGCGGCGGCACGCTGTTCCTCGACGAGATCGAAAGCATGCCGGTCTCGACACAGGTGCAGATGTTGCGCGTGCTGGAGATGCGCGAGGTCACGCCGCTCGGCACCAACGAGTTGCGGCCCGTCGACCTGCGCGTGGTTGCGGCCGCCAAGGTCGATCTCGGCGATCCGCGCCAGCGCGGCACGTTCCGCGAGGATCTCTACTACCGGCTCAACGTGGTGACGATCTCCATTCCGCCGCTGCGCGAGCGCCGCGACGACGTCGCCCTGCTGTTCTTCTATTTCGCGGAGCGCGCCGCCGCCCGGTTTCGGCGTCCGGTTCCGGCGGTGCCAGCCTCCGTGCACCGCCATCTCAGGGAGCATGACTGGCCGGGCAATGTACGCGAGCTGGCGCATTTCGCCGAGCGGTTTGTGCTTGGATTGGAAGAAGACGCTGGAGCGCCATCCCCTGCCCCAGCCCGGCCGGACGCCGCCATGAAGCTGCCGGAGCGGCTGGAGCGCTACGAGGCCGACATCATCCGCGAGACGCTTGGCCGCAACGAGGGCGACGTCAGGCGCACCATCGAAGCGCTGGGGATTCCGCGCAAGACGTTCTACGACAAGCTCCAGCGCCACGGCATCGTGCGCAGCGAGTTTTCCAGGTAACGGCCGGCGTCTCGGCAGACACCTTCACCGAAAATATCGACAATCCGCCGGGTTGCAGAAAAGCGCCGAGGTCGCGGCTGGCCTCTTTCTCCCCGTTCTACGGGGAGAAATGCCCGGCAGGGCAATGAGGGGCAGCGCCAACGTCTGCGAACATCCCTCCTCCGCGGCAGCTCTCCTGACACTCACCCGATTCCGGTTTTCGCCATCCTGCGCTACACTTGGTCTTCAACCGGACCACCGCTGCCATGATTGTCCAGACCTGCATCAATGGCGCACGGAGCGCCGATTTCCACCCGCAACTGCCACTGAATCCCGAAGCCATGGCGCGTGACGCCGCCGCCTGCGTGGCCGCCGGTGCGGCCGAGTTGCATGTCCATGCGCGCGGGCTTGATGGCCGCGAAAGCCTTGCGCCGGCGGCCATGAACCCGACCATGCTGGCTCTGCGCCGCGCCTGTCCGGGAACGCTGATCGGTGTCTCCACCGGCGCCTGGATCGAGAACGACGACGAGCGGACGCTGGCCGCGATCGCCGGCTGGAGCGAGCTGCCTGATTATGCCTCGGTCAATCTGAGCGAGAAGGCCGCGCCCGAGGTCATGGAGCGGCTGCGGCAGCGCGGCATCGGCATTGAGGCCGGGCTCGCCTCCGTCACCGATGCCGAGCGTCTGGTGAGCCTCGATCACGGCAGCCAGGTGCTGCGCATCCTGATCGAGATTTCCGAGCAGTCGCTGGATGCTGCATGGGAAGTCAGCGACGGTGTCGCGACGGTGCTCGACCGCGCCGGGATGCGTCGCGCAGTCTTGCTGCACGGCGCCGACGCCACGGTGTGGCCATTCGTGCACCGAGCGGCGGAGCGCAACTGGTCGACGCGTGTCGGGCTGGAGGACGGCAAGCAGCTTCCGGACGGCACTACGGCATCGGGCAATGCCCCACTGACGGCTGCTGCCGTTGCGATCTTCCGGGCCGGTCGCTGTTTCCTCCCATAGGTTTCGGGCGGCTTGCCCGATCTTTTGGGATCCTGCGTCAGGCCACGTCCCGCAAAGTCGAACGCGACGTCGCCGATTTGACGCCGGCGCGGTCCTCGTGGAGCGCAAAGCCCGCGGCGCCCGGATCGCCCAGTTCGGGGCGGAGCTGCATGCTCGGGATGTGGTAGTCACCGCCATTCTGCTGCCGATAGGGAATGGGCCGGATTGTCTCGAGCGTCCGCATCCTTTCGCGCAGCCGCTCCGCGGCAGGCTCGAAATCGGCCTCGCCGAAACGATCCACTCTGTAGATCACGAACGGCGGAAGCACGTGGTAGCCCGGATAATAAAGGATCCCGTGATTGATCGGGAACAGCAGGTCGTCGATCGGGCCGTTGACGCCGCGGGCGGAGTAATGCTCTTCCCAGCCGCCGGTGGTCACGATCAGCATAGCGCGCTTGCCGGCGAGCGTTCCCTCACCAAAGCGATCACCCCACCGCTTGTCGCTATGCTCGCCGACACCATAGGCGAAGCCGTAGGCGTACACCCGGTCGACCCAGCCCTTGAGGATCGCCGGCATGGCGTACCACCACAGCGGGAACTGGAGGATCAGCGTGTCGGCCCACAGCAGCTTGTCGATTTCGGCTTTGACGTCACCGGTCAGAGTGTTGGTCGCAAAAGCTTTTTTGGATGCCCCAGCCGGCAGGAGGCGTTCTTCGGTCGGCCACGACGGAAAGTCGGCACGGTCCACCTCGGATTTCCAGCCATCGGCATAGAGGTCAGACATCCGCACCTCATGGCCCTGGGCCTCGAGTTCCCTGATGGCGACGTCACGCAGTGCGCCGTTGAGCGAGCGCGGTTCAGGATGAGCAAAAACAAGCAGGACTTTCATAGGTCAACTCCGAAGCAGGACAATAACTCTGAAGGTAGCCAGCCCCGGGGTGATCCGCTATATATAGACTATGCATAAGATTATGCCGAATAATGGATAGATCCGATGTGACCCTCGAGCGAATGCGCACTTTCGTTCGGGTCGCCGAGCGCGGCAGCCTCTCGGCGGTGGCGCGCGAGCTCGGAGTTGGGCAGTCGACGGTCACACGGCATCTGCGGGAGCTCGAGGACGCCGTCGGCGTGCCCTTGCTCAGCAGGACCACCCGGCGTGTCACGATGACCGATGAAGGCAGCCGTTACTATGCCGACAGCGTTCAGATCCTGCGCCTCGTTGAACTGGCCGGCGATGAAGCGCGGGGCACGCGCGGCGCGTCGGCCGGCACGATCAGGATATCCTGCACGGCGGCGCTTGGGGTCTTGCATGTCAGCCGCCTGATCTTCGCCTTCCAGGACCACTATCCCGACATCGGGATCGATCTCAGCCTCACCGACGAACGCATCGACCTTGTGCGGGAGGGCGTCGACATCGCGCTTCGCCTGGGTCCGCTCACCGACAGCTCGATGAAACTGCGGGCGCTCGGCCAGTCCCGGCGTTTGCTGGTGGCAGCGCCGGCCTATCTGGCGGTGCGGGGCAGACCGGCTGTCCCGCAGGATCTGCCTGGCCATGAAGGCATCCGGATGTCGAACATCGCAGGAAGCGACACGCTCGCCCTGCAGAGGCCAGGCGGCGAACGCCACGCGGTGCCTTTTGGCGGCCGATTTCGGGTCGACCATGGGCTTGCCGCGCGCGAAGCGCTCGTCGCCGGGCGCGGTATCGCACCTGCCCATCGCTGGCTTGTCGACGATCTCCTGGCGGCCGGCCGGCTGGAAGTGATCCTGCCGGGCTATTCGCCGCCTCCCGTACCGCTGAACATGCTGATTGTCCCGGAGCGCGCGGGCATTGCTCGGGTCCGGCTGCTGGTCGACTTTCTTGCCGAGCGAATCGGCGGCATTCCGGGGATCGACAGGCCGCGTTAGTCGGCTTGCCCACGGTCGGCCGCGGCACCAACCCCAGATCGACCGCAGCCGCGCCTTCCTGAGCAAGGTCCTGCGGCATTAGGATTACCAGCGAAGGTTCGCCGCCTGAAGCCTTGCAAAGCTATTTGACCTTGATGACGACCTTGCCCTTGGCGCGGCCCTGCTCGATGTAGGCCAAGGCCTCATGGGTCAGCTCAAGCGGGAAGACGCGATCTATAACGGGGCGGATGACTCCCGACTCGACGAGAGACGTGATTTTGGTCAACTGCTCCCCATTGGCCGCCATGAACAGGAACGAATATCGGACACCTGCGCGTTTGGACCGCCTCCTGATGCCGGCGCTCAAAACGCGCAAGACCAGTCTCAGCACCATGCTCAGACCCTTCTCCCTGGCAAACTCGGGATCGGGCGGACCGGAGATCGAAACGGCGACGCCACCTGGCTGCAACACACGCAGGGACTTTTCGAGGGTCTTGTTGTCCTGGCTGTTCAGGACGACGTCGTAGCCCGAGAGGACTTTCTCGAAGCCATCCTTCTTGTAGTCGATGATGACATCGGCGCCCAGATTCCTGACCATATCCATGTTGGAGGCGCTTGTTGTCGTGGCGACCGTCGCGCCGAGGTGCTTTGCCAATTGAATGGCGAATGTCCCCACTCCGCCGGAGCCGGCCTGAATGAAGACCTTCTGTCCTTTCTTCAGGTTCGCCCTTTCGACCAGCGCCTGCCAGGCGGTCAGCCCCACCAGGGGAATGGACGCCGCCTCTTCCATGCTGAGGTTCTTCGGTTTCAGGGCCACGTCCGCATCATTTATGGCGATGTACTCAGCGAAAGTCCCAACCCGACCATCGCGCGGTCGCGCAAAGACCTCGTCGCCCGGTTTGAACTGTCGGACCTTCGAGCCGACGCGAATGACCGTTCCAGCCACGTCATGGCCTGCAACGAAGGGCGGGCGATAGGGCAGGATGAGTTTGAATTCCCCGTCCCTGATCTTGGAGTCCAGCAGATTGAGACTGGCGGCATGGATCTGCACCAGAACGTCATTCTCCCCTACATCCGGCTCCGGAACTTCTCCAAGCCGGAGGGGAGCCTTCTTTGCATATCGATCGACGATAATGGCTTTCATTGTAGCTTTCCAAATTGAGGAGACCCGGGTCGCCCGGTTCGCCATCTCCGATGCGTCGCCCTATTGCAGGAACGGACCATTGACCGCGACAAGCCCATCGCGCTCGGCGCCTTCAACCAGCAGCTCAAAGCAGTCCGTGCGTTTGGCCAGGATCGCCCTGCCGACCTATCGCGTATCCGGCACCCGGTCCTCGTGGTGAACGGCGATCACGACAGAATGGTGCCCACCAGCAATTCCGTCGACATGGCACGGCGCTTTTCCAATGCCGAGCTGGTCCTGTACGAGGACGGCGGGCATACGGCCATTTTCCAGTATCACGGCGCCTTCGTAGAAAAGGCCCTGGACTTCCTTGAGACCTAGCGCAAAAGCACGATGCGCAGATTCGAAAGTGCTGGAGCGTACTTTGTGCGTCCAAGTGGACGCACGTCGCTCTAGCGGCGGCCCGCTGGTCCGATCCATCGGGTGAGGACTAGCTGTCACCTGCAAATGCAAGGTTGAATGAACGCTCAGAGCGATTGGATTTTGCCCCTGAAACGTCAGCCGTGGCCGGCGTCTTCAACTGAACGTCGCCAGAGGCTCAGTGCAGACCTCGACCCACTGGCAGCGCCGGCTGTCGTGATAGAAGGACAGAAAAGGCGGCGGGAACGATGGGTCGGCGAAAGCGCCCACCGGAATGGCAATCAGACCGGGTTGGACATCGATCCGATAATGGACGGTGGTGCCGCAATTCGGGCAGAAGCTGTAGATGACACGGCCGCCCTCGTCACCAACGCGCGTGAACTCCGCCGAACGTCCCTGGATCGAGACCTTGTCCTCGGGAAACCGCGCGTTGAAGCTGAACGCGCTGCCCGTGCGCCGCTTGCAGGCCAGGCAATGGCAGACGGAGACGCGTACCGGCTCGCCCGAACAGGCGGCGGACAGCTGACCGCAGGAACATTCGGCGCGGCGCGTCACCATGGCTGGCTCCTTTCAGCGAACGACATCACTGGGTTTCGGTATGGGCCCTGAGCTCAGCCCTCTTCTCGTCGGAGACGACGGCGAGGTCGAGCACCTTCTGCAATTCGGCTGCATGCCGGAACGACGGTTCGGGCGGAATGCCAGTGCGCGCCGCATCGACAAAGCGCTGGTAGTTGGTCGGCACCGCTCCGGCATCGAGAACCTGCCATTTGGCGTTCTCGATGTCCTCGCCGATGCACACTTTCAGCTCCGAGCCATTCAGATTGTGCACGACTTCGATGCCGCCCTTGTCGCCATAGATGCGCAGCCGCAATTCGTTCAGGTGGCCGGTTGCCCAGCGGCTGGCATGAACGACGCCGAAGGCGCCATTGCTGAAATCCAGCGCCATGGTGAAGCTGTCATTGGCGTCCAGCTCGTACTCGCCGATCCGGTTGCCCGGCGCCTTATCGAAGGACCTGAGGCGGCAGAACACATGATCGATGTCGAGCGCCGCGCCATAACTGGCGAAGTCGAGGATATGGATGCCGACATCGCCCAGCACGCCATTGGAACCATGGCCGCGCGACAGCCGCCACAGCCATTTCGGATCGGTGCGCCAGTCGCCCCAGAATTTGGAAACCAGCCAGCTCTGCAGATAGGACGCCTCGACATGCCTGACCTGGCCGATTTCGCCGGCAAGCACCATGGCGCGCGCCTTCTGCAGCGGGGCGCCGTTGCGATAGGTCAGGTTGACCATGTTGATGATGCCGGCTTGCTCGGCGGCATCGGCCATTTCACTGGCCCTCTGGTAATTCTCGGCCAGCGGTTTTTCGCACAGCACCGGCTTGCCCGCCGCGACCAGCATCATGGTGGTCGGATGGTGGATGCGATCCGGCGTCACGTTCGCCACCGCGTCGAACTTGTCCCATGCGAGCGCGTCTTCCAGCGACGTGAACCGATTGGGGATACCGTAGCTGTCCGAAAACTTGTCGACACGTGCGCGGTCGAGATCGACTGCGCCGACCAGTTCGACGCCCTCGATCTTGCCGAACTGCCTGGCGTGCTCTTCCGCCATCCAGCCGGTGCCGAGTATCAGGAGACGCATGATTCTTGTCCTTAGGATGGGGCTTTATCTTGTTGTTCGACCATGGATTTCCGAACCACCGAAGGTTCGGGGTGGCGATCTAGCGAAAACCGGCTTCGCCCTCGGCATGGAGTTTTCCACCGCGCTCGACGATCGGCTCGAGCGCCTTTTCCACCGGCACGTTCGGCGCGTCGAGGATGGTTGGATGTGAGCCCTGCGGGTTATGCGCCCATTTCACCGCGTTGCGCAGCACCTTCTGGACGGTGGCGTCGTGATAGGTCGGATAGGTCTCGTGGCCAGGCCTGAAATAGAAAATGTTGCCGGCGCCGCGCCGATAGGTCAGCCCCGACCGGAACACTTCGCCGCCCTGGAACCAGGAGATGAAGACTGTTTCCAGCGGCTCCGGCACGGCGAACTGCTCGCCATACATCTCCTCATTCTCGAGCTCGAAATACTCGCCGATCCCGGCAGCGATCGGGTGGTTGGGGCTCGTCACCCAGAGCCGCTCGCGCTCGCCGGCCTCGCGCCATTTCAGCGTGCAGGGCGTACCCATCAGCGTCTTGAATATCTTCGAGAAATGGCCGGAATGAAGGACGATCAGCCCCATGCCTTCCCAGACCCGGCGCGCGACGCGCCCGACGACTTCGTCGGCGACGGCGCCATGGTCCTTGTGTCCCCACCACACAAGGACATCGGTTTGCGCCAAACGGTCGGCCGGCAGGCCATGCTCCGGCTGCTCGAGCGTCGCCCATGACACGGAAATGCCGGGATCGAGCTTCAGCGCGTCGGCGATCGTTGCGTGCATGCCCTCGGGGTAGATCCCCGCGACCACCTCATTGGTCCGCTCATGGATATTCTCGCCCCAAACG
This sequence comes from Mesorhizobium sp. M5C.F.Cr.IN.023.01.1.1, assembly GCF_003997585.1. NCBI lineage: Bacteria > Pseudomonadati > Pseudomonadota > Alphaproteobacteria > Hyphomicrobiales > Phyllobacteriaceae > Mesorhizobium > Mesorhizobium sp. M5C.F.Cr.IN.023.01.1.1. Next base: position 83,445 of record NZ_RZSU01000019.1, read on the forward strand.
ACAGCGCGTATAGTCATGACACCCTCTTGATTGGTTGAAGCCGCCGCCCCGGTACCTCCAGTCATAGTATCCCCGGACGGGATTGAAAACGCTTTCGAGGTCGGTTGCTGACAATTGGGTGGAAATCCGGCGGGGAAAGTCCCCACGGCAAAGCCAGCGATCCTGGCGGGACAGCACCCCCTTTGTCCTGCCGGACAGCCCTACCCACTTAAGGGGAAGTTGGATGTCACACCGGCTTTCGCAAAATCACCAACGTTGCAGGAACGAGTGGAGCGCGGAAGCTGCCAATCTCCCCACTTGTGGGGGAGATGTCCGGCAGGACAGAGGGGGCGCGAAGGACCGCGACAGAACGGCTTTCATTCTGCGCCGCCACAGATGGCTCAGGCTCCCGTCCCTTCCGACGCGACCTGCATCGGCGGCTTGGTTAGCCGCGCACCACGAGGCGCTTGATCTTGCCTTTCTTGAAGGCGGCGAGGAAGCGGGCATAGTCCTTGAAAGCGACGCAGCCGCTCGATTCCGCGCGGCCGCCACGCAGCAGGTAGGTGTGGGCAAGAAAGCCGTCGCGGCCATATTTGTTCCTGCCATCGACGGGAATGAGACGCAGCGCCTCGACCCCATGGAAGCGCGATTCGCGCAGCCTCAAATCGTAGGTGTGGGGCGGTGTCGGGCCGAAATTCTTCCGGTTGGCGTAGCGCGGCTGGTCGGCCATCGAGCCCCGTCCCGAATGCGCCTCGAGCCGCGAACCGTCCGGCATATACACGGTTTTCGCCGAGATGTCGTAGACTGCGACGCCGCTGCCCAGGCCGGGCTTGGTGAACAGGTTGCGGAAGACCCCACCGCCGCCGGCCGGGCTGTCGGGCTTAGCATAGGCCAGCATCTCTGCGGCCTGGGCCTTCGACCGCTTGGCCGGCTTGCCCGGGCTGCTTTGCTTGCCCGGGTTGCTTTGCATGCCCGGGCTGCTTTGCATGCCCGGCACGGCCGCAGACGACGAGCTCCTCGGCGACAGGGTCCTTTGCGTCGGCTCGATCGATGGGGCATCGGCCGTCTGGGTCTTGCTTGCCTGCGCCATGGCTGCACGCGCCTTGGCCGGCTGGGTCTTCCCCGCCTGGGCCCTGGGTGCCTGGGCCTTGGGTGCCTGGACCTTGGGCGCCTCGGCTGGCTGGTCGATTTCCGCCTGCCGGCGCCAGGTCGGCAAGGGAATGCTGTCGGGCATCTCGTCATGCGGCGGCAGCGAGGCCATCTGCACCTCGCCCTCCGGCGGCGCAGCAGGATCGGCCGTCGCCTCCTCTGGCAAAACGTCGATCATCCCTTCCGGCAATGCAATCGCCAGCGCCAGCGCCAGGCGGGAGGATCGTTCGATTTCAGCGTCCTCCGGCCCGAAGCGCACGGACGCCGGCTCCACAATGCGCGTGTGCAGGCTGGGAAGCATAGGAGGTGCTGCAGTGGTGTGGGC